>NZ_JBXYJE010000007.1:0-189835 GCF_057396285.1 Psychrobacter sp. CX97
TGAACTGACCCCCAAAAGTTGGACACAACTTATGGGGTATTTTTATGCGTTACAATCTAGATTTTAAGATCAAAGTCATAGGATACTATAAGCAAGGACATACCGGTCATGCCACAGCAAAGAAGTTTAAAGTGAATCCAAGATTTGTAAGTAAATGGGTCAAGCAATATCAAAGCGGTGGTATAAAGGCTATTAAGCCAAAGACAAGCAAAGCCAAATACAGTAGTGAGTTTAAACTTAACGTACTAACAACGATGCTTACCCAAGGCCTAAGTCAATTGGAAGTTGCTCTAAGGTATAACATCAGCTCACCAGCTTTAATCAGCCAGTGGCACAAAGCTTATCGACTACAGGGTATGTCTGGACTCATATCTAAACGTAAAGGTAGAGCGGCCATGAGCAAACCATTTATCACAGACAAACCAGATGATGAAAAGATATTAGCAGAGCTGAAACGTGAGAATGAATATCTTCGTGCGGAGAATGCCTACCTAAAAAAGCTCGATGCCTTGCTCAGGGAGAGGGAACAAGCCGAGACAAAGCAAGGCTCATCGAAGGACTAAGGGATAAATATTGCATATCAGCTTTACTTAAGATAGCTGATATGCCTAAAAGTGTCTTTTATTACCATAGGTGTCAGTTTGATGCTGAAGACAAATACGCTGATTTAAAGCAGCGTATCATCGAGCTATATTACCAACATAAAGGTCGGTATGGCTATCGTAGAATCACAGCCGCATTAAAGCAGTTAGGCATGCATCATAACCATAAGCTTATTGCCAAGCTTATGAAGCAGTTAAATCTTAATGCGAAGATCAGAAGAAAGAAGTATCGATCCTATAAAGGTCAACAGGGAAAAATAGCAAAGAACTATTTAAAGCGTCGCTTCCATGCTGGTAAACCCAATAAACGCTGGTTAACAGACATTACTGAGTTTAAGGTGGGTGACAATAAATTATATCTATCTCCGATTCTTGATTGCTATAATAATGAAATAGTCAGTTATACCTTATCTAAAAGACCAACCTATGATGTGGTAAGTAAAATGCTAGATTTTGCGCTAGATAAGACGAAAACAAGTCGTCATAAAAAGTTAATGCTTCACTCTGATCAAGGCTGGCATTATCAAATGAAGCCTTTTAGAAAGACGCTTAAAAAGCATAAGATAAGACAAAGCATGAGTAGAAAAGGCAACTGCATAGATAATGCGTTAATGGAGAGCTTCTTTGGCACACTGAAGTGTGAGACCATCTATATTGAAAAGCCTAAAACTATTGATGAACTAGAAAAGCAAATTCATGAGTACATTCATTATTACAATCATGAGCGTATTCAGCTTAAACTTAAAGGACTGAGTCCTGTGAAGTACAGAATTCAGTCCTTGAGATAGACTTAAACCGTCCAACTTTTGGGGGTCAGTTCATTTAGATTAAAGTCTTTTTTCAATCAATAACCGGGATTTAAAAGTCTAACTATATAGAACTTAATCGAAAGCTTGTTACGGCAAGCCAAACCCAGCCCAATATCATTAACGTACCACCAATAGGGGTAATCGCTCCAAACCATCTAGGTGCGCCTAGGGCCATGACAAATAGACTGCCTGAAAAAATGATTATACCAATTTGTATCAGCCATGCAGTAGCTTGAGTAGTGTAATTAAGCTTTATAAGAAGCCCAACGATTAAAAGACCAAGCGCATGATAAAAAAAGTATTGGGAGCCAGTTTGCCACCAAGCAAATTGCTCAGCAGTAGCGCTACTTTTAATACCATGAGCACCAAAAGCACCAAGCGCTACTGAAATAGCTAGATTGACTGAGGCTATACCAACCCAATTCATAACTCCACCATATTAGTCAAAATCTTCGTTCGGCATAATGACACTGTCAATAGTCATTGCTTCTTTGATTTTTTCCATTGCATTTTTTTCAATCTGACGCACGCGCTCAGCTGAAATATCGTAAACCGCTGCTAGCTCATGCAGTGTAGACTTTTGCTCAGACAGCCATCGCTGCTCAACAATATCACGTGAGCGCTCATCTAAAGTATTCATTGCATTCATCAGTGCATTGGTATTATTTTCTTCCCAATCGGCATCTTCAACCATCTCAGCAGGATCCACACCGTCTTCTAAGAACAACTGCGGTGCATAATGTCCATCATCTTCATCACTGGATTGGGCTTCGAATGAGGCATCATAAGAAGTTAACCTAGACTCCATCTCTAAAACCTGTTTACGAGTAACATTTAAGTCTTTAGCAATGGCATCTGCTTCTTCAAGGGTCAAGCGATTATTGGTTTTTTTAAGACTCCGCAGGTTAAAGAAAAGCTTACGATGTGCTTTAGTGGTCGCTACTTTTACAATGCGCCAATTGCGAATCACAAATTCATGTATTTCAGCTTTAATCCAATGTACCGCAAAAGATACCAATCGTACCCCTTTATTAGGATCGAATCGTTTTACTGCCTTCATAAGGCCAAGATTACCCTCTTGAATCAGGTCGGCCTGAGGCAAGCCATAACCCGAATAACTTCGAGCAATATGTATGACGAAACGCAAGTGAGACATGACCAAAATTCGGGCAGCATCAACATCACCCTCATTATAATAGCGGTGTGCTAGCTCTTGTTCTTGTTCGGTGGTTAAAATTGGAATTTGGTGAACGGTATTAATATAGGCACCTAAGTTAACACCTGGTGCGGTTAAGTTGACAGGCATTGCAGGAACAAGATCACGAGTGCTAGTATTGGGATGTTCACTTACCCAATTATTTTCTGTATCTTCCGATACTACATCAGCCAGCGATGCTTTAGTATTAGCTGGAGTATTTAGCTGCGTTGCATTGTTTTTTGTATGAGTTGTCATGAAATGACCTTGCGACTATTAATCTAATTAATGTCTATTGTAAAGGATAGTTACCCCTAGTTACCATCTGTTTTGGTAATGATGACGTGAAAGATTGTATCGAGTTTTTCCAATCTATTATCAAAGGTATCTACACTGGCGATACTTGATTGAGTGCTCAATAGGATATCAAGCCCGGTTTGATGACAAAATGCAGCAAGATCAAGCTGAGAATTTGGGTCAGTAGCCAGAACATATATACTTTCGCCTACAGACATAGATCGTAAAGTGATTTTTGTTTTAAGTAACGGTAGGGGGCAGGCAAGCCCTAAGCCATCCACTAATGCAGTGATATAGCAGGGTTTTTGCAGCCTATCAAGAGTGAGTTTATCAGAGTGCTCAAGAGACTCAATACATCGGCTTACAAGAGCGTGTTGCTTAGTGTCGGATAGTTCTATATGTATCATAAGGGGAGTCATTAATGGTTTACTCAAGACGTATAGCAATGAGTATTTTAACAGTTGATTTATGTAAAAGTTAAATTATATACAAAATGACGTATTTTTGAGCATCCTGCTAGTTTTAAAAATTATTATGACCTACTGTCAACTTTTAAAGTGGGAAAACTCTAAATTAGTAAGGTTTTAAATTTTAGGTAAAAGAAAGAGAGATACTAGGTTTTGGCGTGAGTCTGATCGTTGCGGTTCACTATATTAGTGAGCCCTATCCCTGAAATTTACTACTAAATCTTAAAAGGCAGGGAATCATATAAAGTTACATATGTGATAGGGTTGTATAAGGTTTTATCGCTATGATGATTGTTTGAGGTTAGGTCTTTGTTTAGGTTTAGATCCTCGTTTGAGTTTAGCGGATCGTCTGAGTTCAGATAGTTATTTTAGCTTCAATGATTCCCAAAGTTTACAATAAACTA
This sequence comes from Psychrobacter sp. CX97, assembly GCF_057396285.1. Taxonomy (NCBI): domain Bacteria; kingdom Pseudomonadati; phylum Pseudomonadota; class Gammaproteobacteria; order Moraxellales; family Moraxellaceae; genus Psychrobacter; species Psychrobacter sp. CX97. The sequence goes on from NZ_JBXYJE010000007.1 coordinate 3,775, forward strand.
GCGGTAACTTTTTAGAGTGATTAAATAATAAAATATATAAAAGTTTACCAATGAAAAAATATCTGATACGCCTTAAAGTATACAGACATAAATACAAGAGCAAGGTTCTATAATGAAAAATATTAATAAATTTGAACCTGTGAATAATGAACCGCTTAACAGTAAAGTCCATTATACACGATTGAAACATACAGATTCTAATAAGCTTCAAGCTGTGCTTCTGATTGTACTGCCGTTTTTAACCAGCAACAGTTATGCAGGCGTTCCACCGCAAACAACCTATACTCAATCAATATCGTTTAGTGATTATTCAGTTGAGGCTAATGGCAATCCACAGGGACCAAGCTATGAGTTACCAGAGCTTAGCGAGGGTGGGCGATTTATTGAGCAAAATAGACACAAAGCGTTGGGCGAATGGTCTTTGCGACAACTAAATGCGAATGCGCGCATGTTAGACGATGCTTGGTCGCAAAGTATGCTTGAGTCTTTAGCGTGGCAAATTAATGCACAAGCTCGACAGCATGCACCGTTGGCTTTAGTGGTGGTCAACAATCCATCGATAAATGCCTTTGCCATTCCTGGTGGTGTTATGGGGATTAATACAGGTACAGTTTTGGCTGCTAATAGCATTGATGAAGTAGCTAGCGTCATTGCTCATGAGGTTGCTCACTTGAGCCAGCGTCATTATGAGCATCGAGATGAGGCTAATAGAAAAGCTCTGTTGTTACAGGTTGGTGGACTATTGGCTGCTATAGCTGCTTCAATGGCTGATGGCGATGCTGCAGCTGCTATTATGATGGGAAGTCAAACGGCAGCGATGGATAGTCAAATGTCTTTTAGTCGCAGTAATGAGCGTGAAGCGGATCGCATTGGTATGCAACTAATGGCAAAGTCTGGATATTATCCTAGAGCAATGCCTAGATTTTTTTCCACATTGAATAAAAAATCGCATCTCAATATGAGTAAGCAGGCGTTCTTACCGAGTTTTATTATGACCCATCCGCTGAGCTCTGAGCGTTTAAGCGAGGCCCAGAGCCGAGCAAATCGCTATAAAACAACACATTTTAGCAAGCTATATGGGCAAGATGATTTTGAGTTGCTTAAATGGCGCACAAAAGTTTTAACCAAACAAACTAACGAAGCAGAGCTGTTTTCAGCTGCTCAATCAAGTAAAGGTGCGCAGCTTGCTTTGGCTTATTGGTATGGCACGCAGGGACGTTATTCAGATTGTGAGCGTATTCTTAATAAATTAAAGAAAAGTTTGGGTAACTCAAGCCTAGATAGTAAAACTATTCATCAATCAAGTGTTGAGATACTACTTGCTATCACTAGGGCACAAGTTTCTGGTATGCGAGGAGAGTGGCAGCAGGCTGAAATGATTTTGAAACCTTATTATCAATTATATCCTGAGCGTCAAGACCTGCGCTTATACTTAGCTGATATTTGGTTGCAACTCGGAAAACCTACAGAAGTGTTAGCAAGTTTGAAACCTATGATGCATAATCGGCCCCATGATGTGGCCATACTCTCTAGAATGCAGCATGCGTATGAAGTGATGGCTGCACAGAACTCTGACTCAGATACAATGATGGCAAGAATTGCCACTATTAATGCCTTGCGCTATCGAGCGCAAGGGGAGTTATGGAAAGGAAAATATAATGATGCATTAGTGTCTTTAAAACAGGCAAAGACTTTGAGTGAGGGTAGTATAAACAAGAGTACAGATAGTAAAATCATGAGTAACAGTGGCGCTTATAATTTACGCCCCTTGTTAGCAAATATTGATAGTGAGATTGAAGCCGTAAAAATGGCTAGAGATTTTCGGCCCTAACCATTATTAGACAGTTATCTATTAGTTAGTTATCTATTAGGCAACCGTTAGAGAATTATTGGATAGAACGACAAGGCAGTATTCGTTAATTCATAAGTGCTTTTTTAACTAATTGAGAAATCAAGGCAGGATCCGCTCGGCCCGCAGTTTTAGCTTTCAACGCACCCATGACTTTGCCCATATCTTGCATAGAGGCGGCTCCTTGAGACGCAATTTCTTCTGACACCAAAACGTTTAGCTCTTCTTCTGTGATTTGTTGCGGCATAAATTCATTAATAATATCAATTTCAAACTGTTCTTTTTGAGCCAAATCATCACGCCCATTGTCTTTAAAGACAGTTAATGATTCTTGACGCTGTTTAAGCTGCTTTTGTAAAATTTCTAATACACCTGCATCATCCAGTTCGATTTTTCGATCAATTTCAATTTGTTTGATAACGGACTGAACATTGCGAAGTACTTTGACCTTTTCAAGCTCACGAGCTTTCATAGACGTTTTAACTTGCTCAGTAATCTCTTTTTTTAATTGGCTCATTGTGAATCCTTTATTGTCATTAACTTTTATGGTAATCGAAACGCTAGAAGGCAGTACCGTATAGATAGATGTTATAGTCAATGTAATTATTAACGGTTATTGGGTTAATCTTACCTGCTTTAATTCATCAGCTATTAGCACTCAATCAGTTCAGCATAAATACTCAGTTCCATTATAGATATTTTAGACTAATTCGACTATGTCGTGTTTAAAATAAATGGATCATGTTGATAAAATTTTAGCATAAAAAAACCACCTTTATTATGACGTCATAATCACATATTCAGTGACAGTAACGACAAAATAAGGTGGTTTGTAATCAACATCTAATCAGACGAAACTGATTAGTAAATTTGATTAGTACATACGTGTAGTACGAATGGACTCACGTTGCAGCTTTTTAGCGTAACGCTTAACGGCTGCTGCCTTCTTACGCTTACGCACTTGCGTTGGTTTTTCATAAAATTCACGCTTACGTACATCGCCTAAAACACCTGCTTTTTCACAAGCACGTTTGAAACGACGAATAGCGATATCAACAGGTTCGTTTTCTTTAACCTTAACTGAAGGCATGCAGACTCCTTGGATTAGTCATAATTGAATTTTAGAGACAGGTTACATTAGCAATGCTGTAATAGTTGAAATATAGCCACATGGTCTCAATAAGTTGTGGCATCAGCTCTTGCTAGAATCAAACTTTCAAAAACTAAAATAAGTACTAGACTCATAAATTATTTAGTAAGGGCGAGATTATACTATAGAAGCAATATAAAGGTCAATGGGTAAAATTTGAGGATGATGGGCTCGTCCTCATTATCAAGACATTGCGACCAAACACAGCCTATAAAAAATCCCTTAATTTTTATAGGTGTTTAAATAGGTATGTGGTATTATAAATCTACAAAATAAACTAACAAAACCATTGTTTTTAGCCCGCTTGTCAGTGATTAACGGATGGAAAGAGTTTTATTGGTTGCACGGTAGAAATGCAATTAATAGGGTTAACGCTGATAGGCTAGCCTTTTAGGAGATAGGTATGTCAGTTATCGCTCAGTTAAATAAAAAGCTTGGTCAGTCTTCTGGTCGCACCTTGACATTATTATCAGTAATGCTCAGTACCAGTTTAGCTTTGACAGCCTGTAGTAGTGGGGAGGAACACCATGAAGCCAGCGCTGTCGATAAAGTTGAAGAAGCAGCTGAAATGGCTAAAAAGAATGCGCCAGAACCAGTCAAATTAGAGCTGGATAACGTCAATATTGACGCTGGCAGTGAGGGTGGTGATACTCCTAATAATACAGATGCTACTGATACTGAGGGTACCAATACTGGAGTGGGTAATGGAGAGGGCGAGTCAACTGATGGTGCCCAGACCGAAGATAGTAATACAACAAATGCGCAACCAGCAACTGCAGCGGACTCTACATTATCTGCTGATGCGGGGAAACAGCTTTATGAAAAGGCTTGTAAAGCCTGCCACGCAACTGGCTTATTAAATGCACCTAAACTTGGTGATAAAGAAGCTTGGGCGACTCGTACAGCAGCTAATGATAAAGCAACTTTAGTAAAACACTCTGCTGAAGGGTTCAATCAAATGCCAGCTCAAGCAGTTAATGGCGTTACAGTTGAACAAGTAGCCGCAGCTGTAGATTATATGATTCAACAATCTAGCTGATATCATTTCGCATACGTTGGTGTGATGGACTGATTATTGACCTAAAAATAGTAGGCTTATTCTGCTAAACTACCATCATTACAGTCTTGTTTTGATGGTTTTTTTTAATGGCGATATTTTTTTTATTATATTCAAAGGTGATGCTTGAAAGTTTTAGGTTTAGAGACATCGTGTGACGAAACAGGTCTGGCTGTATTTGACAGCGAGAGAGTGAACCATGACGGTAATGGCTTACTGGGGCAGGTACTGTATTCCCAAATCGAGCTGCACGCTACCTATGGGGGTGTGGTGCCAGAGCTTGCCAGTCGTGATCATATTCGCAAACTTGTGCCACTTTTTAATGAGCTATTGGCGCAGTGTCAGATTAGTAAGCATGAAATTGATGCTATTGCCTTCACTAAAGGTCCTGGGCTTATCGGTGCCCTTATGACGGGTGCTTTATTTGGGCGTAGCTTGGCTTATGCTTTGGATATCCCCGCAATTGGCATACATCATATGGAAGGTCATCTGTTGTCCCCTCTATTAGGTCCTAAGCCACCTAAATTTCCTTTTGTGTCGTTACTTGTGTCAGGCGGACATACCTTGCTTGTATCAGCGCATGCGATTGGCGAATATGAGATATTAGGCGAAAGTATTGATGATGCGGCCGGTGAATGTTTTGATAAAATGGCTAAAATGTTAGGGTTGCCTTACCCTGGCGGGCCGAATGTTGCTAAACTTGCAGAATCAGGTAATCAGATGGCATATGATTTGCCAAGACCAATGCTACATAAAGGATTAGATTTTTCATTTAGTGGTATGAAAACTGCTGTTCACAATTTAATCAAAGATACCAAGGGATCTGAATCGGATGAAACAGTGCGTGCCGATATTGCTGCCAGTTTTCAGCATGCAGTGGTGGATACCTTGGTCAAAAAGTGCATAAAAGCATTAAAGCAAACAGGTATGAAGCAGTTGGTTATTGCCGGTGGTGTGAGTGCTAACCTGCATCTTCGTGAAACGTTGGAAGCTGAGCTGGCTAAGATAAATGCAACGGTTCATTATGCCCCGTTAGAATTATGTACAGACAACGGAGCAATGATTGCTTATGCAGGGTATCAACGCCTCAAAGCCGGTCAATCAGATGATTTAACGGTAAAATGTGTGCCGAGATGGGATATCAGCGAATTGCCATCATTAACCTAAAAACCTTAGTTGAGACAGAGCACTTAGCGCTCAGTCTAACTATCAAAGAGAAATGTCGATGCAATGGATAGCAGTTGGGTTGGGTGCAGCGATTGGGGCGTGTTTGCGAGCATGGTTGGCAAAGTTTAATTTAGTACACGGTTGGGTACCCTTTGGTACGCTTGGCGCAAACATTTTGGGTGGCCTGCTTATTGGTATGGCGATGGTTGTGTTTATTAAAATGGGCGAAACATGGCACCCTAATATTAAACTTTTTATAATCACTGGTTTTCTCGGCGGGCTGACCACATTTAGCAGCTTTAGTAGTGAAGTGTTTGGCTTACTTAATGAGGGTAAAGTAATACCCGGTCTAATCTTAATAGGGCTTCATGTTGGGTTAACACTGATTGCTACGGCAGTGGGCTATTATAGCATTCGCCTGCTACTCTAGTTGAGTTACAGCTATGAGTCATTGATAGCAAACAAGATAGAAAGCGGCTGTTTAGTCAGCGATTATTGTTAATAGCGCCTGTCTAAAAGATGCCTGCCTTGAAAGTGACCGTCTAGAAAGTGAGCATTTAAAAAAGTGCCTCACTAGATAGTTTGAGGCATTCGCGTTGTCATAAGTGCCCTGATCTGTTTACTGATCTACCCAGTTAAGGTTTGACTAAGCTCTCTAAAAGTTCTGCAAACCCCTGCATGAATGCGACTTCTTGGCTAGCCTGACGAGTGGCAGCAAAAAGTTGGCAATAGACCCCGCCTCTTTTATTATCATCAAGTTGCCTCGCTCTTTCAGACTTCGTTTTTGACGCTATTAAAGGTCTGGTTACTACCCATCCTTTTTTCTCATATTCTGCCCCCACCCAATCTGGAAGAGCAGCAACACCACGTTCACTTGCAACTAACTGGATTAACATTGCTGTTAATTCAGTGGTTCGAATATTGGCAAAGCTAACGTTTGCAGGAGTCATAAACTTTTGAATCACATCTAGCCTTTCAGCTTCTACTGGGTAAGCGATGAGAGTTTGGTCGACTAAATCTGTTGGCACAATTTCGTCTTTGATGGCGAGCGGGTGTGTTGGAGAAAGTACTAAGCGGCTTTCGTAATTAAATAATGGTTGATAACTGAGGCCCTCAATATCTAAATTACTCGTGGTTATTAATAAATCAATATCCCCTTCTAGTAATAAATGATGGGGCTCAGGCTCAAAACCTGTGGCAAAGTCAAGCTCTACATCAGACCACTCTCGGCGGAACTGATTGAGTATTGGCATAAGCCAGTCGAAGCAACTGTGGCATTCAGAAGCTAAGCGCAAACGTCCCGCTTGACCATGTGCCAAACGTTTTAGATTGTTTTTGGTTTTTATCACTTGCGGTAGAATATTATCAGCCAGCTTTAGTACTAATGTACCTGCTGGGGTAAAGGTTAATGGGCGAGTTCTCCGATTGACCAATCGCACCCCATAATAATTCTCTAACTCTTTAAGTTGATGCGACACTGCAGAGGCAGTAACGTGTAACTCATCTGCAGCAGCAGCCAGAGAGCCGTGAGCGCGAAGCGCAGTCAATGTTTGTAAATGTCGAAGTTCGAGCATATTTTAAGTCGTTTTATATCATGAAGCGTGTAGGCGTTATTGGTTTATAAATTCTGACGTTGGTTGTTGTACAGTTGATTCAATAATAATATAGCTATCGAATAGAACCTTCACAGTATCTGTTAAAAAATATCAATATTAGCGCAGTTAACATCATAGTTCGTAATCAGCATAAGTTACTGCGATTTGGCTTATTTATATATAAGTTCGGATATAAGTTCGGATTCAATGCCAGTCTAAAATGAATTGATTATAGTATGAAACCTGAAGTGGATAGGCTCAGCCTCTATTAGGAAATGTATCAATTTAAATTGGCTTTATCTCCTTAGTATTTAAGCACGCATCTTTAAATTTTTGTACAAAAAATGATTATAGCACGAGTTACTTAGCCATTTTAGAGTGAGCATTTTCAGGCAGTATGCGAATAAGTTTGAGTCACTGATTAAAATTAAGGCACTGATAGAGCATTTTATTGTTCGTCGCTCATATCGTACTCATATTGTATTTGTATAAAGCCATATATAAGTCATTTTTAGGAGTAAACGATGTTATTAACAAACGATTTATAGCGCCTTACAACATTTTTCTGCTACCATATTTAGAGATTTTATACTCAATAAATGTTAACACGTTGGCTAGCCATCATGCTAACCGAATAAAAAGTGAGAAAGGATAAATGGGGATACAAAAGATAAAACATTTTTTCTCGTCTGAGGCAGCAGGTGGTATTGTTCTTGCTTTTGCTGCATTTGCAGCTATGGTCATTGCCAATTCGCCATTGCATAATTGGTATGAGTCATTTATTCACGCGCCAGTTGCAGTGCAAGTGGGCGATCTGGTTATTAATAAAGATGCTCATCACTGGATTAATGACGGTTTGATGGCAGTATTTTTCTTTTTAGTTGGTTTAGAATTAAAGCGTGAAGTATTAGTGGGTGAACTATCTAATATAAAGCAGATTATTTTACCAGCGGCGGCAGCGGTTGGCGGTATGATTGTACCAGCGATAGTATATGTTGCTTTCAACTATCAAAGTTCGGACTACTTAAAAGGATGGGCTATTCCAGCCGCCACCGATATTGCCTTTGCTATTGGTATTTTAAGTTTACTAGGGAGTCGCGTACCAAATTCTTTAAAAATTTTCCTAGTATCAATCGCAATTTTTGATGACATTGGGGCAATTTTAATTATTGCTTTATTTTATACCAGTGATTTATCCCTGAACTCACTGTTAGTAGCTGGTGCTTGTTTGCCATTCTTGTTTTTGCTGAATCGCCGTAATGTTACCTCTATTACTGCGTATCTGTTTTTTGGCATTATTATGTGGGTAGCCGTTCTTAAATCAGGGGTGCATGCTACACTGGCAGGTGTAGTGCTATCTTTGTTTATCCCAATGAGTGATCGTGATGACCCTGAACATTCGCCGCTTGAAGAGCTAGAGCACGATCTACATGGTACGGTTGCTTTCGCAATTTTACCGCTGTTTGCTTTTGCGAACGCGGGCATCTCTTTGCAAGGTGCAGGTATAGATCAGCTGTTTCACTCAGTACCACTAGGTATTACCGCAGGCTTATTTATTGGTAAGCAGGTTGGCATTATGCTGATGTGCTGGGTTATTATAAAGTCTGGTATGGCTAAATTACCAATGGGCACTAATTTTAAACAACTTTATGGAGTGTCTCTCCTTTGCGGTGTCGGATTTACCATGAGTTTATTTATTGGGGGTCTGGCATTTGGCGGTGCGACAGCAGGATTCGATGAGCGGCTTGGTATTATCATGGGGTCAATCATATCGGGCATAGCTGGTTATTTAGTATTAAAATCTGTGCTAAAAGATGAAGAAGATGAGATAACTATTGACTTAACAAAGGCCTAATTAAAGTTTGATTACAGAGTGGTCTTAGTTAGAAAGGCAGCAAGGAAGAATAATTCCCTTGCTGCCTTTTTTATAGCCTGTTATAAGTCATGTTTTGTAATAACTTATTTTAAGGCGATTTTTTAGATGTGGAAGAAGCCAAATAATACTTACGAAAAAGATAGTTGTTAATCCAAGTCCTCAACAAATTCAGATTAGTATCTATCATAAATTTAAATCTTAATTTTTAATTAGATAATACTAAGATTAATTAGGTAGTAATTAATCCTGTCCGTTATCCATCAATATCAAAATAGGTAAATTATCTTAAAAAACTAAAAGGAAGGAATGATATCTACTTTTTATTGAATTATTTAGTTACATTTATATATGTTTGATAAACAAAAGAATGATGTAGATAACAAGTGATTACAGCATCTATTTCATAGGTTAAATATACTTATAAAACTGTTGGTATTTAATTAAATATAAACCTTTATTTTTACTCAAATGACTTAACATTTTATAAATATAAGAGAGTCAATGAATATCCTCATGTATGTAAGTAAAAAATAAGGGAGATGCCACGGTTTGTATTTCAAAATTTTGAGAAAATTCAAAATTTCAATTTTCTTTTACTTTCAACATAATTTGGAATAAATTTATGAAAAAGTTCCTATCTGTTCTTCCTCTCAGCTTTATGCTTGCAGCCTGTGCTACTGGTCCTGTCGAAGCCGTTCAGAACACTACTGATAAAGCGTACGATAGAATGATGCCAGAACAGTTTGTATGTCAAGATAATGCAACTTTGCAAGTTAAGTACTCGATTGATGGTTCACAATCTACGATTAACGCTAATGTACCCAAGGCCAAATGGAATAATCAAACAATTATCTTAGATGAAGCTGTAGCTGCTTCAGGTAGTCGCTATGTAAACAGCGATAGCGACAATGTCGAATATGAATGGCATTCTAAAGATAATATGGGCATTTTCAGTATGATGTGGAAAGATGGAAAAACTTCTTATAGTGTAAACTGTGAACGAGCTTCATAAGTTTTGATAGGATGCCTAATTAACATTAACCGTAAGATTTTAAGCTTAAAACAGTCGCTAACTTTAGCGGCTGTTTTGTTATATATCCAGTAAGAGTTTTGATTCATAGCTTTTCCTATCCAGTTATCTAGTAAATATATTAACAAGTGGTTACATTTGGATTTCTTTTACTCATCTATAATCTTTTAGTAAACTATGGGCTTTATATTTAAACTAATGAACATCTAATTTAGGAAAGTATTATGAATAAGTTATTTACTATAATTTCATTTAGCTTCGTGCTGGCAGCTTGTGCTACTAACACTCCTGTTACATCAGCAGAAGTAGCAAATGAGACAATGTTAAATGAAGCAAGTGAAGAAGTCGCTGATGCCTCAATTGAATCAACGATAGAAGCAGAAGTTGCCGTTGAAGCGGATGAGATATATTCAGGAGATATTCCAGAGGATTTTCAGTGTGAACATGGCGCAAGTGTGCACGTTAAATATTCTAATAATGGCGAGCAGGCTACTGTTGAGGGTAATGCGCCAAAAGCAAACTGGAATAGTGAAACTCGTATACTCACACAAGATGTAGCGGGTTCTGGTGTACGCTATATTAATAACGATGATAAAAGTGTCGTGTATGAATGGCACACTAAAGGTGATATCGGCGTATTAAGCTCAACGTGGGTTAATGGTAAAACTTATAGTGTGAACTGTGAAGCTGTCCGGTAAATCAAATAGTTTAACGTACAGTGATTATTAGTAATCTTATTTAGCATTAACTTTTAAAAGCAGTCGCTAGTTTCAGCGGCTGTTTATTGTATGTGCAAATAAATATATAGGCTATCAATTTTGAGATACTCTGTTATAATACGCGGCTTGGTAAACCAGACGATCGCCGTTATGAATAGCATAAGGGAGGAAAGTCCGGGCTACATAAGGCAGCGTGCCAGCTAACGGCTGGGCGGGGTAACTCGACGACAAGTGCAGCAGAGAGAAGACCGCCTTTTAGCTTTAGGGTTAATCGGTAAGGGTGAAAGGGTGTGGTAAGAGCACACCGCATGGTTGGTAACAATTCATGGCAAGGTAAACTCCACGCGTAGCAAGACCAAATAGGTGTCCATTACTTGTCGCCTGCAGGGGACACGGGTAGGTTGCTCGAGCGTACTGGCAACGGTGCGCCTAGATGAATGATCGTCCACGACAGAACCCGGCTTATCGGTTTACCAAACTTTTAATGTATCAAATTTATTTAAGAACCTGTATTTATAAGCTAAAGTTAGCAAGTTTTCAGAGTAAAATAGTTCAATACGAGGCGAGGCACCGTCAAATTAAAAGCGCAGGTTGAATAGTCATTATTCTATTTAATCCTAATTTTAATGAGGTAGTGAATTGTTTTAGGCGAGAATAGCCCATGATAGGTTGTGAGTACAGGTTCTAAGTTTCAAAGTATAAAATTTTAAGATATCAAATATTAGGTTACCGTTTGCTCCGAAACTCTAAAATTATTTTAGGTTAGGGGTTGACGAACTCCTATAATTTGGGGATAATACCGCCCTTAAATGGCGATGTAGCTCAGCTGGTTAGAGCGCACGACTCATAATCGTGAGGTCAAGAGTTCAAGTCTCTTCATCGCCACCATATTCAGTACTTATAATTTAAAAGCCAGACTTTAAAAGCCAGTTACTGCACTATAAAGATGCAGGAAACTGGCTTTTTTAGATTTAAATTTGCACCTCACTCATTATTTAATCTAGAATAGACTATTTGTTCCAGATATATTGCCATAATTATTCAACTCTGTACTCAATAACATTATTTCTTGTAAGTTACTCATCACCGTCTTATTATATAGCCTACCCAAAGGGCTATGATAGATTTCATATACTTTTTAATTTAAATTAACTCATTAAAGTTAAAAAATTGTAATCAATAGTTTGCTTATGCTAGGAGCGCAATTCATACTTCTAATGATAAATTTTATCGAAATATAATAAGCATGATATGTCAGTAAAGTTACCTCCTTATCGTCCCGTTCGTCACCGTAGTGGTCTTAAAGTTATGGGTGCTGCTTTTCATGCCTTACTGATGCGTGAGTTGCAAACTCGTTTTGGTGGGTATCGTTTGGGGTATCTATGGGCGCCCTTAGAAGTGTTGTTTGAAGTTGCTATTTATTTATTGATTTTTGGTGTCGTTTTACAGAGGGCCTTGCCGGGCATGGAGTATACTCTTTTTTTGGTAACTGGCATGGTCCCTTTTAGGATGTTTCAACGCATTTCAATTCGATCATTAGGTGCGGTTGCAGCTAACCAAGGGTTATTGATGTACCGTTCCATAAGACATATTGATGTCATTATTGCTCGATCCGTTTTAGAGCTAATAATTTATTTTTTTACCTCTATTCTATTACTTGCGGGTCTCGCGTTTTTTGGGGTTTATGCAAGCTTATCTCAATTACATATTGTTATATTCTGTTGGCTAACACTGTTTATCTTTAGTTTTGGTGTTGCTTTGATAATGATGGTGCTCGGCTTTTACGGGGGTGAAATCAGCAAGGTCATCACTATTATTTTTACCATTTTATATTTTGCATCAGGGGTTATTTATCCTATTCATATTATTCCAGAACCATATCTAAGTTATCTGTTATACAACCCATTTATTCATAATATTGAATTGATAAGGCACGCCTTTGCGCCAGGTTATCCCGCTTATCATATCGATATAACCTATTTTCTTAAGTGGATGGTCGGGGTTAATTTCTTAGGGTTATTGCTATACAAGTTCACAGAAAGAGATATGATTCGATCACGATAGGTGGAAGTAGGAGATAAGCAAATAACGTATGATTGAAATCAAGAATATCACAAAGTCATTTATGACAAAAAAAGGTCGCCACTATTTATTTCGTGATCTTAATCTAACGATTGGCGATAAACAAAGTGTGGGCTTGCTTGGCAGGAACGGTGCTGGAAAATCAACGTTGTTACGTATAATCTGTGGTCTTGATGAACCAGATAGTGGTGAGATCATCACTAATTCAACCATTTCTTGGCCAGTTGGCGTTGCGGGTGGGTTTCAAGGTAGCTTGACTGGTCGACAAAATGTTCGGTTTGTGTGTCGGCTATATTCAAGTGGTGCTTATATTGATGAAAAAATTAGTTTTGTAGAGGAGTTTGCTGATATTGGCAACTACTTTGATATGCCAGTTAAGAGTTACTCATCAGGGATGAGAGCACGATTAACATTTGGATTGAGTTTGGCGTTTGATTTTGATTACTATATGCTCGATGAGGCTGGGGCAGTCGGTGATGCTGCCTTTCGTAAACGTAGTGAGGAGATTTTAGCGGCACGACGCGAGCAAGCTGGGTTTTTAGTGGTATCACACAACTTGGGCGATATTGAACGTAACTGTGATATTGGTATTGTATTAATGGATCAAACTGCTCATGTGTTTGATGATACTAAAGAAGCAATCGAGGTATATAAAGAACATGTCCACAAAGCAAAAAAATAAAATTGTTAATTATTCGCTTTTAGTCGGTCTGGTTATTGTTCCGTGGATCTTGATTGTGTTATATGTCTTGATCTTAGCGCATCCTCGCTACATCTCACAATCCGATGTGGTAGTAAAGCAGGTCAGTCAAGCAGAAGTTGGTTCTGGAAGCGGTTTAGGCGCACTTCTTGGCGTAAACAATACCAGTATTGAAGATGCTAATTATTTGACAGAATATATCTTGTCAAATGATATGATCAAAAAACTAGATCAACAATTTAAGTTTCGTGAAGCATATTATGTTGATGGTTCAGATCCTATTTATGAACTGGCCTCTGACGCCACACAAGAAGAGCTGCAAAAGTACTTTAAGGATCGTGTTCATATTGACTTAAATGAAAAAACGCATGTGTTAACCGTAACCACAGAGGGCTTTGAACCTGACTATGCCTTGAAGCTGAACAAAGCGATTTTGGGTGAGTCCGAAGCCTTTGTAAACCGCATCTCCCAAGAAGTAGCACAAGATCAATTGGTATTTGCTGAGAAGCAGCTTGACGAAGCAGAAGCTCGTCTTAACCAATCAAAAGAAGCATTACTCAATTACCAAAACAAAAATGAAATATTTGATCCTCAGACAAACGCGCAACTCGTTAATCAGTTAATTGGTAATCTGCAGTCTCAATTGTCGTCATTACGTACTGAAGAACGGCAATTGCTGAGCTATTTAAATCCTGACGCACCTCAGGTGGTGTCTTTGCGTAGTCAAATTAGGGCTGTAGAAAGTCAGATAAAAGATGAACAGAAGAAACTGACATCGCCTAATACCACCAAACTAAACCGTCAGGCTGTGCAGTTTGAAACCTTAAAAGCGGATGTGGAATTTGCCACTGAACTATACAAGCTGTCTTTAACCTCGCTTGAAAAGTCACGATTAGAAGCATTCAAAAAGATGAAAAATCTCATCGTGATTTCTACGCCTTATGAAGCGGAAGAGTCGCTTTATCCGCGTCGCAACTATATCATTTGGACATCATTGATTTTACTAATGATTTTTTATGGGTTTGTACGGTTAGTCCTTGCTGTTGTTAAAGATCATAAAAGCTAGTTAATACGGCACAAATGAGTCAGCGTAATAGTTAAGCGCCCATTAGATAATATAAGTATAAAGAGATAGGAATGAGTATCATGAGAATTCAAAAACGTTTGCTTACAGTATCTTTAGGCGCTGTAATCAGTGGGCTTAGTCTAAGCTCTACAGTATTAGCCGCAACATATGCAGACTCTAAATCACAATTAAGTAACGAAGGGTTCGGTACTCAGTTTAATGCCGCATCGCAGGCTTTTAATTCAAAGGTACCAGCTGAAGCGACTACCCAAGAAGCAGTTGCTGCTGCCAGTTTGCCATCTAGTTCTGTGATTACAGCGACTGGACAATATCAAGATATTGACGATAGTAGCAAGATGTTTGGTGCCCAACTATTTCGCGGGGCATTTTCAACAACTTCTGGATCAACTTTTAACGACAGTTATGCCATAAACCCAGGTGACAATATTCAAGTAAGAATGTGGGGTGCCTATCAATATGCCGCTACTATGACAGTTGACCCACAAGGCAATATATTCTTGCCAAATATTGGTCCACTTAGGGTGGCAGGTGTAAAAAATGGCGATTTACAAAATGTAGTACGCAATAAAGTCAGTCAAATTTATCGCTCTAATGTTGGTGTTTATGCGTCTTTAGAAGAAGCTCAACCTGTCAAGGTGTTTGTTACTGGCTTTGTTAATCAGCCTGGTTATTACGGAGGGCTAGCAGCTGACTCTATATTATCCTATCTTGATAGAGCGGGCGGAGTCGACCCAGCGCGCGGTAGCTATATTGACATCCAGATTATAAGAAATGGTCGCTTACAACAACAGGTTAACCTGTATGACTTTTTGCTTGCTGGTCAACTGCAACCCTTTGCTTTTAGAGATGGAGATGTGATTAGAGTATCGCCACAGAATAAAACATTTAGTATTAGTGGGGCAGTACGTAATGAATATACCTTTGAATTTGGCACTTCAAACCTAACGGTTGGCGATGTTCTATTTTTGTCTAAGCCCGAAGCTGACGCCACAAATGTGAGTATTACTCGTAGTGCTGGGCGTGCCCAAACTGCGGAATACTATACTCTAGCCGACGCTCAAAACGTGCCTGTTTATAATGGTGATCAGTTGGTAGTTACTTCAGATAGATACGCTGGTACGATTGCCGTACAAGTTAAGGGTGCACATAAAGGTAATGGCGCGGTTGTCTTACCTAATGGTGCTCGTCTGAAGGATGTGGTTGCACAGCTACAGCCTAATGAATTGGCGAATTTGAGTCACTTGACCATCTATCGCGAGTCCGTAGCTGAGCAACAGAAAAAAATGATTAACGCATCACTTGATCGATTAGAAGAGATGACATTAGCCTCTCAATCGAGTACACGTGAAGAAGCTGCTTTGCGACAAGATGATGCTAATCTTATTAAACAGTTTATTGCAAAAGCACGTAATATCGAAACTAATGGACAGATTGTCGTTGTACCGAACTCTTGGCAGGATGTTATATTGCAGCAAGGCGATATCATTGAAATTCCTGCAGATACCTCAGTTATCACAGTAAACGGTCAAGTGCGTGCACAAGGGGCGTTAACTTTCAATCCAGACTTAACGGTAGGAGATTATATCGCTAAATCTGGAGGTTTCCATGATAATGCAGATACCCAAGAGATCTTAGTCGTACACCAAAATGGTGAGAACGAGATTGTGAATACAGCCTATCGTATAAAGCAAGGGGATGAGATTATGGTACTGCCTAAAGTTAAGACAAAACGTATTGAAATTACTCGCGGTATCAGCCAAATTGTTTATCAGCTTGCTATTGCTGCAAAAGTGATTCTAGACCTTTAAGTAGAGCACAATAGTGAGAAGGATAAATCCATTTGAACCGACATCGCAGCTGTCTAAATTCTAAACGCTTAACATCAATATATGGCAGAAAAAAGGCTTATACTGCAGTGCTCGGTAATGGCATGCTGCGTAACAATATATTGTTACCTGCCTTATTAAATAAACCAGTGAAACGCTGGTATCCTTGGTACAGGGTAATCAAGCACAACAAATTTACACACTATAAAAGTGCCTTGACTGAGACATATTTACCACAACTGCCTAGTGAGTTTGCAGGCTGGGGGAAAAAGAAAAGCTTTAGCCGTGCAAAAAAACTAGCAAACAAGTTAAATCGTCCTGTGCTAAGTGTGGAAGATGGCTTTTTAAGATCGATTACTTCGGGTATTCAAAGTCGTTACGGTTGTAGTATTGTCATAGATGATGTAGGAATATATTTTGATTCGTTTGAACCATCGAAGCTTGAACATGACATCGTAAGCCGACTTCTGGACTGGAATAAGGGGCATCAGGAGCGTGCTGAACGAGCGATAAATCAGATTATTGACTATCGTCTTTCAAAGTATAACTCAGTCCTAAAATGCCCTAACTTGTCAGATTTGTTAAAAGAGTCTTATCAAAGAAAATGCACTTTTAATCATGTTTT
Organism: Psychrobacter sp. CX97; assembly: GCF_057396285.1. Lineage (NCBI taxonomy): Bacteria > Pseudomonadati > Pseudomonadota > Gammaproteobacteria > Moraxellales > Moraxellaceae > Psychrobacter > Psychrobacter sp. CX97. Next base: position 20,538 of record NZ_JBXYJE010000007.1, read on the forward strand.
AGTGGTAGATCAAGTTAAAGGTGATGCCTCGATTAAAGGGGCAGGGGCGGGCAACTCACAGTTTCAAGCAATGCTTAATAGGGCGCTTAAAAACCACCCTAGGTCACATATCTGGATTAAGGCACATCCGGCGAGTAAGTTGGGCTATTTAAACGATCCTAAAATTCTGAAAAAATTTAGCATATTTGATCAAAAACGTATTCATATTCTGCAATCTGCTGTGAACCCTATTAGCCTTATTAAACAAGTTGACCATGTCTACACGGTTAGCTCGCATATGGGCTTTGAAGCCTTACTGCTTAATAAAACGGTGCACTGTTTTGGAGTATCATGGTATTCAGGGTGGGGCTTGACTGATGATAAGTATGCCCCTAAAAAGCTGCTTAAAAGAGTCATAAAACGTCGTGAATGTCTGTTTAAATCAAGTGAGATTAAGCAAAGTAGCTCTGTAATAAGCAATAAACATGATAAAAAATCTAATCACAAATCTTCAATAGTAGAAGCAAGCGTATTACCAGTTTTTTACGCCGCTTACATTGACTATAGTCGTTATGCTGATCCTGCAAGTGGTCAGTCCTGTCAATTAGAACAAGTGATTGAATGGCTAAGTACCAACCGTTATTGGTATCTAAGACTGCCTTCCAAAATGACTGTTTATCAATTTAGTCGCTGGAAAACCCCCTTTGTAACTCATTTTTTACACCTTATTTATAGTTGTGATAATGCAAGTATTCAGCTAAAGCCCAAGCCCAGATTTCCACTTTTTCAGCGAACCAATCTTATCAAAGTTGATCTTACTCATGATATTTTGGTTTGGGGATTAGCGACCAGACAGAAAATAGAACGCAACATTCAAAAATTACCTAAATCAGCAGCAAATCTTCCAAATATTTGGTGCATGGAAGATGGATTTATCCGTTCGAATGGACTGGGAGCCACTTTATTAGAACCCTTATCTGTGGTTATAGATGATTTGGGTATTTACTATGATGCAACACAAGCATCGGATCTAGAATGTCTAATTGCTACCTGCCCTGAGTTAAATCAACTGCAGCTAGAACGAGTGCGTGCGTTACATGAAAAGTTATTGATTGAGCGTGTCAGTAAATACCATGTCGGGCAACCTGCCAAAATAAAGATTCCTACAGAGCTACAGGATAATGCCTCTCCAATTATTCTAGTCGTAGGACAGGTTGAAGATGATTTATCAGTGCAATATTGTGGTTCTTTGATAAGAACCAATAGCGCACTCATCGAACGGGTTCGTCTTGATAACCCTGAAGCCTATATAATCTTCAAACCACATCCTGATGTTGAAGCAGGGCTTAGAGCAGGTGGGGTAAGTAGCAAAACGCTCGAGCTTGTTGATGATGTGGTTCGTGATGTTGCAATGCCAGATTGCCTAGAGGTGGTTGATGAAGTCCATACGATAAGCTCACTAACTGGGTTTGAAGCACTACTGCGACATAAGAAAGTGTCCTGTTACGGCTTGCCATTTTATGCAGGTTGGGGGCTCACTAACGATATGGATACCTCTGTACGACCAAAATTAGAGTTTTTAAAAAGGCGTCAACAAAAGCGCTATGAGTTCTTAGAAACTCAGGTTGACGGTTTACCCAAAGAGCAATTTGGTCTATCAATAGAGCAGCTTATCTATTGCACGCTAATCTGCTACCCCATGTATCGTTTACCGGGCGGTTATGGGTTGGCTCAAGTTGAGCAGGTCATTGATTACTTATACAGTAACGCTAAAGGCATACCTAATCCAACAGGCTATATAAAACCATTCGTTCAGCTAAACTCTGACAAAAAGGAAAGTCAAATAAATATAATTGGTCCTGATGCTTTTAGAGAAATATTTACAGATCTGAATGCAGTTGCAATGGGTTATGAAAATACGATTAGACTAGCAAAAACAAAATTCATGAAAATACGCCATAATGTATTACAGAAGTTTTCTAAGAAATGAGTCCGTTTGGATCAAGTTTTTAGTGTCTTACTCTGGTCACAGTTATTATTCTTAATGTTAGAGTTAAGTGGTTTAGTATTTATTTTTCTTTGATTATTTTCTTTGATTATTTTCTTTACATTAGATTTCTTAGACTAGGTATGGATATGCAGACGTTACTTCTTCAGCCACTTGATAAATCAAAATATTTTATACTATGTCGCGGCCTGTAGGTTATGACGAAGCTTTGGGTAAACAAAATCTATTAAACTGCTAAAATAGCCAATCATTATTTTTTTAGAAAACAAGTGACGAGTGTAGTCTAAGTATTTGCTGGATTAATCAGTTAAGTTGCCTTAGTGAGCAGACTGAAGTCAATGTTAAGGCTATTTTTTGAATTTATGTCCGCTTTATATTTATAGCCATTAGGTATTCCATTATGACAGCATCAATGCAGCATTTATTGACACATAGACGTGTATTGTTACTGCAAGGAAAAATGGGCAGTTTTTTTAGTCGTTTTGCAGGTTTTTTGAAGACATTTAATATTCAGGTCAATAAGGTTAATTTTACCGCTGGCGATGATTTCTTTTATAAGCACCCTAATGCAACCGATTATACGGGTAATTTGAGTGAATTTTTACCTTGGCTGAAAGACTATTTAAATAGCAATCGAATTGATGCTGTGGTGTGTTTTGGGGATTGTCGACCCCACCATCAAATTGCCGCAAAGTTATGTCAAAATTTAGGTATCTCATTCTTTGTATTCGAAGAGGGTTATTTGAGACCAGACTATATAACCTTACAAGAGTATGGAATTAATGGATACTCGCGTTTGGATCTTCAAAATATTCAATCTCTTCCAAAAGCGAATGATAAGCCCCAATATACCCATAATCGTTTCTATCGCTTATGCTTTGCCGCTGTTATTTACTACGTTATGACACGAATGTTACGTCATAAGTATCCAAACTATAAGCATTACCGAGGCATGACCGCTTGGCAAGAAGCTACGGCATGGCTTAGAGCCCCATGGCGTAAGTATAAAAGTTATTCCATAGACAAACGGCTGCAATATCAATTGGCCAATGAGTATGATGAACAATATTTTTTAGTCAGTTTGCAAGTTCATAATGATTCACAGATTACTCACCATAGTTCCTATGCCGATGTGATTCAATTTATTGAAGAGGTTATTGCAAGCTTCTCGGTTCATGCTAATGTTGAGCATCGTTTGGTTTTTAAGCATCATCCTTTAGATAGAGGTCATCGTGACTATAAAATCTTGATTGCTCAATTGGCTGAGAATTTTGATGTAGAGGGTCGAGTGTTTTATGGCTGTGATATGCATCTACCCACTTTAATCAAACATAGTATTGGGATGATAACCATTAATAGCACAACTGGTTTACAGTCTATTTATCATAAAAAACCTACCAAAGTCATGGGTAGGGCTATTTATAATATCCCGCAACTTGCCGATCCTAAGCCGCTTAATGAGTTTTGGCAGAGTCCTAGATGTCCTGATAATGAGTTCTATGGTAAATTTCGTGAATACCTTATTGAGCAGACTCAGCTTAATGGCTCTTTTTATGGGCGCTCGCCTTGGATGTCGAAATATCTGCCATCAGATGTTAGATAATTGTTTTTGTCTCTATCGCTATGCATTTATATCTTCCACTTACAAGCTGGCAGAAAGCTGTTAGAATACTCGGTTATAATTATCGCTTTCTTAACGAACTCTATTTTAAAATAATGGGTTTTTAAAATAACGAGCTCAATAACTCTTAATAACGTAGGTAGCCGCAAGACGTGACTGCATTAGCAAATATTAGAAACTTTTCAATCATCGCCCACATTGATCATGGCAAATCAACCTTGGCTGATCGCTTTATTCAAACGTGTGGTGCCTTACAAGATCGTGAGATGCAGGCGCAGGTGCTCGACTCAATGGATATTGAACGTGAGCGTGGGATTACGATTAAAGCTCAGTCTGTAACGTTATATTATGATCATCCTAATGGAGAGCGTTATCAGCTAAATTTTATTGATACACCAGGCCATGTGGATTTCTCCTACGAGGTGTCACGTTCTCTTGCTGCTTGTGAAGGGGCGCTTCTGGTAGTAGATGCCGCACAAGGGGTTGAAGCACAGTCTGTCGCTAACTGCTATACCGCAGTTGACTTAGGTCTTGAAGTATTGCCTGTGCTAAATAAAATTGACTTACCACAGGTTGAGCCAGAGCGGGTTATTCAAGAAATTGAAGATATTATTGGTATAGAAGCCATGGATGCGCCTCGGGTTTCTGCTAAATCGGGTCTAGGTGTCGATGAACTATTAGTTGCCCTTGTAGAGCGAATTCCCGCTCCCACGGGTGATCGGGAAGCACCATTGCAGGCATTGATTATCGACTCATGGTTTGATAACTATTTAGGCGTAGTTTCCTTGGTAAGAGTTCGCCAAGGCAGTCTAAGTATAGGCGATAAAATACTACTTAAATCAACCATGGACTCGCATCTAGTAACCTCTATTGGTGTGTTTACGCCGAAGCCATTGGAAACGGGTAAGCTTGAGGCAGGGGAAGTTGGGTTTATTATTGCGGGTATTAAAGATATTCATGGGGCGCCAGTAGGTGATACGATTACCCATGCTAAGACACCAGATGTCGACTTAATTCCTGGGTTTAAGCAAATTACACCTCAGGTGTATGCTGGTTTATTTCCAGTTGATTCGAGTGATTTTGAAAAGTTTCGAGAAGCGCTGCAAAAATTACAGATTAATGATTCAGCCCTGTTCTTTGAGCCAGATACTTCTGATGCATTAGGTTTTGGTTTCCGTTGCGGCTTCTTGGGCATGTTACATATGGAGATCATCCAAGAACGCCTAGAGAGAGAGTACGATCTTGATTTGATTACTACTGCACCCTCTGTGATTTATGAAATTAAGCGTAAAAATGGTGAAGTGTTATTAGTTGATAACCCCTCTAAATTGCCTGACCCAGGGTTTGTTGAAGAGTTTCGTGAACCGATTGCGCGTTGTCACATTCTAGTACCACAAGATTATCTCGGAAACGTAATGACACTTTGCATGGAGCGACGTGGAACACAGGTTGACATGCGTTTCTTAGGAAAGCAGGTGCAGCTTGTGTTCGATATTCCCTTAGGCGAAGTGGTAATGGACTTCTTTGATCGTTTAAAATCAGTGTCGCGTGGCTTTGCCTCATTAGATTATGAGTTTGATCGCTATGAAGTTGATAAACTTGTAAAAGTGGATGTTCTAATTAATGGCGATAAAGTAGATGCGTTGGCAATGATCTGCCATCAAGACCAAGCCCGATATCGTGGTGGGCAATTGGTTGAAAAAATGAAGGAGCTTATACCCCGTCAAATGTTTGATGTCGCTATTCAAGCGGCAATTGGTAGTCAGATTATTGCTCGAAGTACCGTTAAAGCGATGCGTAAAGATGTGCTTGCTAAATGTTATGGTGGCGATGTATCGCGTAAGAAAAAGCTATTATCTAAGCAAAAAGAAGGTAAGAAACGTATGAAGCAAGTGGGTAGCGTGGAAATACCTCAAGAGGCATTTTTAGCGGTTTTAAAAGTAGACAATCAGTAACTCTTTAATGTTTACCTCGCTCACTTGTGAAGGTATCTTTTTATACAAGATACCTTTTTTAATGTATATTGATTTGATGTATAGTCAGCGAACTACTAAACGGTTACGGCGTTAACCTCGTTAAGCCTACTCCAGTAGTACTTGCACTCGGTTGCATTGTAACCATTTTAGACTTCTTTGACTATATATTTAGCGAAGGATATGGGTTTAATCTGAGTTGAAAGTTGTGTTTTATTGAATCTCAAGTTATTCGACCTACACTAACGGATATCATATTTATGCACCTTATATTTACGCATCTATAATCAATGGGTGTTGAATTAAGTTACGTTAGGGTATATTCAAACGTTAAATACTTCATTATTCTGCTAACCAGAATAAATAATAGATTGAATAACGTGCTATTTTAGATGACTAGGGCAGTTGTATGGATTTTGATTTTAATATAATTTTAGTACCAGTAACGTTATTACTTGGATTGGTATGGCTACTTGATAAATTATGGCTGAAACAATATAAGCGAGCTAAATCAGGTAGTTCTAAAGAAATACAGGCTGCTCAAGATTATTTAGCGACAAAAAAAATCGCTTATATTGAGTCACTGTCTCAGCACAATATGTTAGATATCTCAAGTAATGAAGATTTGGAGTCGATTGAGACTGATGAGGCGCCAATGCCTGTCAAACAGGCAGAACGTGAATATCGTGAAGCCAAACGTCAAGCTAATATAGCAACTACCGTACATCAGCCACAGTCTTCGCAAGCACACTTTTTAATTCGCTGGGCACATGACTATTTTCCAGTGCTAGCGGTAGTTTTAATTGTGCGCTCGTTTATCATTGAACCATTTAATATTCCCTCATCATCTATGGTACCTGCTTTATATACAGGCGATTTTGTCGCTGTTAATAAGTACGCTTACGGCATTAGACTCCCATTGACGTATGATAAAGTAATTGACACTGGAAGCCCTGAACGTGGGGATGTGGCAGTGTTTCGATATCCAGTTGAGCCAAAAATTTATTACATTAAGCGTATTATTGGTCTGCCAGGTGACACGGTTAGCTATGAGAGCGGCAAATTGTCCATTAATGGACAGTTAGTGCCAACGGAGCGAGCAAATTTTATTGCTGATGAAACGATGACAGAACATATGTATACCCCAGTTAAAGACCCTAACCCAAATAGGGAATGGCGGTTGTCGCCTGAGGATGCCGCTCTCACCGCCCGTAATGAGGAAAGTGGTGCTAGATATTATGAAGAGCAGTTGGGTAAACACACCTACCTACGCCGTCATTTGAACCCAAGCTTACGTATGAGTGACTACTCAATGCTATTTGATAAACAGCTGTCAGGCGAGGATAACTGGAGTGTGACTGTACCTGACGATGCTTATTTTGCCATGGGTGATAACACGGATCGTAGTAAAGACAGTCGCTATTGGGGCTTTGTCTCTGATGAATATCTAGCGGGTAAAGCATTTTATGTTTGGATGCATAAACAACCAGGACTTAAGAATTTACCGTCCTTTTCATACAATCGAAATATAGATTAAACTGTATAGATGTGGATGTAGCAACTATCTGACCCTAATAGTAACTAGTCAATACCAATTTATATTTGTCCCTGATATTCTTACCAATGATTCGAAACTTATGATTAGAGATGGCGGGTGTTTTCGAGGTAATGGACTTATGCCTCAAGGTTATCTTTTCACTTGATAAACGCTTTGTTTCTATTATTTAGAGTGGTTTAAGCTTTTAATGGATTTTAGGTGCATTTTAGGCGGTTATTATTTATGGTTATTACTTAAAGTTATTATGTCTGGAAGGTTATCATGCCAAAAATGACAAGGTTGAGCCCGTTTTTACCCCATAGCGTTTCATATTCGCAACATGGCGCTAGTGTCACGGGTGTTATGTTTTTTATTTTAGTAATTGGTGTTTTTATAAAAATTGGCATTGCTATTATTCCCGCTCAAATAAGCGACCGTCACTTATCACAGTTAATTGCCCATGAACTTAGTATTGCTAATGCCAATCAAGACTCCGCTCAACAATTTATGAGAAGCTTAGATCAGCAGCTGTCTATCAATGCTTATTATGATATAAACCCTGAAGAAGTTATTGAGTTTACGGATAATTCTCCAGGCAGGCTGAAGGTTTATAAAAACTATAATGTGGTTAATAATTTGTTTGGTAATGTTGATATTGTTAATCGATTTGAAGGTAATATAACAGCAGAAAATGCCGCCAAATAATAAAATGAAGAGAGTAGAAGACATTAAACTAAAGAGGCAAAAAAACGACGTGTATCCTCCTAAGCAGCGCTATACCAATTTTCAACAAGGGTTAAGCAGGTTACAAAGTAGTATTGGGTATCAGTTTGTTGATACCAGTTTGGCTGAGCTTGCCTTAACGCATCGCTCTTTTAATGGAAAAATCAACTATGAACGGTTGGAGTTTTTGGGCGATGCTTTGTTGGGCATGATTATTGGCGAAGCCCTATATTATCAATACCCTAATCAAAATGAAGGCCGACTGACAAGGATGCGTGCGACATTAGTTCGCCAAGAGTCTTTGGTTGAGGTTGCACAAAAACTTGGGCTATCATCCCATTTAATTCTAGGTATAGGAGAGCGCAAGGGTGGCGGTAGAGAGCGTGCTTCAATACTTGCAGATACGGTAGAGTCTTTGATTGGAGCGATCTATTTAGACAGTCAGGATATGGATACGACAAAAGAATGTGTGCTTGATTGGTTTGATGAGCTTATCAGTAATGTGAATGACCAGCGTGTACTTAAAGATGCTAAAAGCCGACTACAGGAGTGGCTACAGGGTTACAAATTTGATTTACCTTCATACGACTTGATCGAGACTCAGGGCAATGCACCCAATCAAATATTTGTCGTACGCTGCCAAGTAGAAGTTCCTCACAGCTCTGCAATTATAGAATCAGGGGAGAGTCGCCGTATAGCTGAACAGAAAACGGCAGAAAAAATGATTAATCAACTCAACAAACTTGTTAGTGACAAAACCATTAAACTACTCTAATTGAAGTCAGGTTATAAAAGTAAAGCCATCATTAATCTCCATTATTTTTAAACAGATTCCTAGCGTTACGCGTTACTCAGATAGCCAGATTTTTTGACCAGTTTTTTTAATAGTCAGCCAAATAGCTAATGTACCGCCAAAATTTTAAAATACCAAAACTGGATAAATATAAATATGACAAACACCCCTAAAGACAACAATCAAAATAAACACAGCAATCAAAATAATGAGAATTTAGTGAATAGCTCGTTAAATGGTTCATTGAATAATTTGGTTGATGACTTCTTTGATGGCGCCGCAACAGTCGCGGATAATTATCATGCGGGATATGTTGCCATAGTGGGTCGTCCAAATGTGGGTAAATCCACTTTGATGAATCATATCTTAGGTCAAAAGTTATCGATTACGTCACGTAAGCCGCAAACAACACGTCATCGTATTCATGGTATATTATCAAATGATGATATGCAGGCTGTTTTTGTTGATACACCAGGCATTCACAGTAATGAAGTGCGTTTAATTAATGAACGTATGAATAGAGCAGCGATATCTGCTTTAGTAGATGTGGATTTGGTTTTGTTTGTTGTTGATAGTGATCAATGGCGAGATGATGACTTACTGACATTAGAAAAAATAGGCGAAACAAAAACGCCAGTGGTATTGGTTATAAATAAAGCAGATACCCTCGAAGATAAAGGGGCTATTCTGCCATTGATAGAACAGTATCATGACAACTTCAAATTTGCCGATATTGTGCCTGTCTCAGCGTTAAAGAGTCAGAACTTGGATACACTTAAATCAGTGATCTATTCTCACTTACCGCAAGGTGCCCCGATTTATGATACAGAACAAATAACAGACCGTAGTGAGCGATTTTTAGCAAGTGAAATTATTCGCGAAAAAATTATGCGTCAGGTTGGTGATGAAGTTCCTTATGATTTAACGGTACAAATTGATGAGTTTAAAGATGAGCCTGCGCACAAAGATCCAAAAACTGGACGTAAGCGTAAGGCGGTAACCTTTATTGATGCCACTATTTATGTTGAGCGGGATGGCCAAAAAGCAATTATTATTGGCGATAGAGGAAGCCGAATTAAACAAGTGGGCATTGAAGCTCGTGAAAATATGGAAGCTTTATTTGAGCGTAAAATCATGTTGAATCTATGGGTCAAAGTAAAACAGGGCTGGTCAGACGATGCAAGAGCTTTGAGTAGTCTTGGTTACTAGGGCGTCGCCTCATTCACAGTAATTTAAATTTATGGGTAAAGACGGATAGATTTTTGCTAACCTGTGTCTGATTTCTAGCTGATAGTTCACTATTATTTTAGATAGGCATGCGTGTTTAATAAAAATTTATCTCATTTTTACTCTTATAATCTAAATGAAGATACGCCCCAACTTATCAACTAATTTCATAAGCTGTGTAGGATAATAATGCGTAATGAAGCGCTGAATGCTTATAGTTTGCATCAACGTCCCTTTAAAGATAAACAAGCGATTTATTATTTGTTAACCCTTGAGCATGGAATTGTGCATGGTATTGCGAAAAAAGGCATTCCGCAATTTGTACCTTTGAATTTATTTGCAAATGGCAAAAAACCCCTTAAAACATTTCAGCAAGTAAACATAGCCCATTCCTATGAGCGCTTACTGGGACAGCAACAATATGCAGCGTTATATATCAATGAAATTACGCTAAAGCTACTGCCAGTTGAAGATAGTGTTCCTTCAATCTATGCGCACTATAGTGAGGTAGTAACGCAGCTACAGCATAAGCTTGATAATAATAGCTTGAGATTGGCTTTGCGTTTTTATGAACATACACTTTTTAATGAGCTGGGCGTTGCAGTTGATTTAGACCAAGACAGTGGGCAGAACCCAATTGATCCAGATCTCGGGTATCGCTTTAGTGCAAATAGTGGGTGGATGCCAGTAAATGACGAAGATACATATCAGGATATGAGAACATCAAAGACGGTTAAGAAAACACCTAACTTTATGCAATTAGAGCCAATGACAGGTCATGATATTATTGAAATGCGCACAGGCATTCATTTACAAACTTTAAAAAACTGGTCAATTATTCATCGTGAAATCGTTGATCATTTATTCGAGTATCAGCCATTACAAAGTCGAATATTATGGCAACAGTACCATCGATATCAATAAATATTGACAATATATCAACCTAATCCAACTATAAGATTAAAACCACATAATTAGTGCATATTGTAGGCCATCTTTTTATGACTCAAATTACCAAAGATAATATAAGTAGACCTTTACTGGGAGTAAATATTGATCATATCGCCACCCTTCGTCAAGCACGAGGAGTCGCTTATCCAGATCCTGTAGAAGCGGCTATAGTTTGTGAAAAGGCGGGCGCTGATGGTATCACCCTGCATTTGCGAGAAGACAGGCGTCATATTTTAGATGACGATGTTTATCGTATGAAACCAAGGTTGTCTACTCGAATGAATTTAGAGATGGCTGTAACAGATGAGATGTTGTCTATAGCCCGAGACGTAAAGCCAGAATGGGTATGCCTTGTGCCCGAAAAGCGTCAGGAAGTAACCACGGAAGGCGGATTAGATGTTGCCAGTCAGACTGATAGTTTAGCTATATTCATCGCATCATTAAAGGAAATGGATATTAATGTATCTTTATTTATAGACCCTGAGCGCAAACAAATTGATGCGGCTATTTTGACTGGTGCAGATGCCATTGAAATTCATACTGGTCAATATGCTCAAGCCACACTCCAGCAGGATTCTGATAGCATACAAAAAGAGCTTGATAGAATTAAACAGGCAACTCAATACACATTGAAGGCTAAAGAAGGTTTACTTGTTAATGCAGGTCATGGTTTAACACGAGACAATGTATATGCCATTGCCTGTATTGAAGGGATACATGAGCTAAATATTGGTCATGCATTGATTGCAGATAGTGTTTTTATGGGATTAGAAGCTGCTGTAAAAGCAATGAGAAAAGCAATGCAAGGTTATTAATATACGGTTATCTAGCTAGGTTGTATGTAGGTTGAGTGATTAAGGTTTAATTTATTGTTAGGTATGTCGTAATTCGTTATAGCAAAACCAAATGGCTAACAGTTATTAATAACTCGATGTCCAGCACTTATAGTGACGGTTATTGGTTTACAGTTAGTTTGGTATTTAGGCTAACTATTAGAAAGGTCCATTGGTTAAGAAGGGCAGTCGGTAGGGTAGGACTCTTTAGGTTTAAATCGAGTAATTCCCTGACTGTTCAATGATACTAAATAAGTGAATTTTGCCTCTTTATCGGTTGGGCAGTATTTGATATGTCCAAAATGACCACGAGGTAACCCTGTATCGCCGAAAAACTTAAAATGGTTGCGCTGTGATGCTCTCAAATGGATTTTACCGTAATCGAGGTCTAAAGATAACCTCAATAACAACTTATTAGTTTCTGAATCAAAAAGGTTGTTTTTATCCTGATCAATAAATACCAATAATAAATCCGTAGCTTCTTTGTGGCATATTAATTGTTTGTTGGCTGGACACATGATGACATTCTGGTGGTGAATGAGACTTTCAGCCTTTGCAATTCTGACTGTGTTTTCGATATTTTTACGAGTTTGTTGAGACTCCCAATGTTTTAACTGATTGATAAAAGAGGGCGTGGCAATAAGTAAAATTATCGTAATAATACATAGGGTTATAATAAGTTCAACAAGGGTAAAACCATTTTTAGAATCGCAGTATCTATTCTTTTTAATTAGGGTCTTATATTTCCGATCAGACATGAGAGGCATACATAAAAGCCTTTTTAGATACTATTTCTATAAACATCAAATCAACTGTTATAAAAAATAATTAGAGCAGTTCTAGCAAGTATGGGTAAAGATATTAAATGGAATAGTTACATTCAATTGATATCTAGCATATACTGTTAGACACTCATTTAAAGTGATGTTGAACAGTTCATTTAAAAGTATATATTTGCTAATGTCAAATTTTGTTACTTTCAGTGAATATAAGTTTCTATAAATAGAATTAACATTAAATATGTACTAATATATAGATATTAATTAATTGTACGTGAGCGGTAATAAATAGTTGTTAAGCGGTAATAATTAATACTATGAATTTAAACCCCTAAATATTTACTAGGGGTATTTTTTCTTAGTAATGTTTTATACTTATCAACTATTAAGCTTAAGGTATATAAAAAAGTGTTGAAACTTTTGTTAATTATAGATAAGCTAATGTGTGATAGTATAAGTTAGTGTCATAACTTTGCTTTTTTTATTGCTCATGACATTAATAATAGAAAAATAGCGTGTTATTTATTGAATTGCACACAAACCGTCCTTTGGAGGAAGTTTATGAAACTTAACAAAATTACTTTGGCATTGATTGCTGCAGCTGCTGTTCCTATGGCCGCAAACGCTGGTGTTACTGTCAGCCCACTTTTACTTGGTTACCATGTTACTGAAGATATCGAAGATACTGCAGATAAGCAACGTGAAATTCTTCGCACTGGTAAAGATCTTTATAAAAATAAAGACGGTCAAGTGATTGGTGATGGCAGTCGCGGCAACCTAAATGGTGGCGTTGCTAAAGAATCTGGCTTGTACACTGGTGCTGCGTTAGGTATTGAATTAACACCAAACGCACAGTTCCAAGTTGAATACGGTGTTGCAGACGCAAACGGTGAAGCTTCAGAAGATTCTGCTAAAGCAGGTGTAAATCGCTTTGATGTTGAGCAAGAAATGATCACGGGTAACTTCTTGATCGGTTCTGAGCGCTTCAATAGTCAAGATGGCCGTCTACGCCCATATGGTTTAATTGGTGCGGGTCAATCTAAGATTAAAGTTGAAAACCAAGAATCTTACACAGCTGATTCAACTTCAAACAATACTACTGCAGGTGAAGTTGTTAAAGCAGGTACGGAAGTTGCAGAATCTACTGATACCATCGGTAACTTAGGTTTGGGTGCTATGTATCGTGTTAACGATGCACTTAGCCTACGTGGTGAAGCACGTGCTATCCATAACTTTGATAACAACTGGTGGGAAGGCATGGCCCTTGCTGGTTTAGAAGTTGTTTTAGGTGGTCACTTAAGCCCAGCAGTTGCTGCTCCAGCCCCTGTTGATGTAGAACCTACCCCTGTTATTCTTGTTGAAACTGATCAAGATTCTGATGGCGATGGCGTAATTGATAAACTTGATCAATGTCCTAATACTAAGCCTAACGTAGTAGTCGATGAAAATGGCTGTGCGAAAGAAGTTGTTGTTGATGATGAGCTTAAAATGGAGTTGCGTGTATTCTTTGATAATGATAAATCAAATATCAAAGATCAATACAAGCCAGAAATTGCTAAAGTTGCAGAGAAAATGGGCGAATATCCTAACTCAACTGCAAGCATCGAAGGTCATGCTTCAAAAACTGGTCCATCAGCACGTTATAACCAACGCTTATCTGAAGCTCGTGCAATCGCAGTTAAAAACATGCTGACTAGCGAGTTTGGTGTTGCTCCTAACCGTTTAAGTACAGTTGGTTATGGTTATGATCGTCCTATCGCTCCTAACGATACAGAAGAAGGTCGTGCAATGAACCGTCGTGTTTATGCAGTGATCACTGGTAACAAATCTATGACTGTTGAACAAACTAAAGATATGAATGTTCAATAATACTCATTCGAATAAAACTTAGTTATACAAAAAAGCTGCCAATTGGCAGCTTTTTTTATTTTCCTTTAAATTGTTTCTAATTATGTAATAGCATTTATCAAATAACTGCATAACTTGTAATATTAAAATGTTATACTAACGCCCTTAAACTGGCTAACCCATATCTGTTAATAATTATAGTTAAAGCATTTGCAAATCAATGAGCTTGTTTAATCTAAGGGTTGCAGACGGTTACCTTATACCGAGTTAAATTGCTGCGACTATATTTAAAATTTTTGAGTCTTTAAAATATGTCTAACGAAATACAAAATTTACGCAATATCGCCATTATAGCCCACGTTGATCATGGTAAAACTACTTTAGTTGATAAGTTATTGCATCAATCCGGTACGTTTGATGAACGGGCAAATGTTGCAGAACGCGCCATGGATTCTGGTGCCATTGAGCAAGAACGTGGTATTACTATTCTTGCTAAAAATACCGCTATTAAATGGCAACACCCTAACAAAGATATTGAATATCGAATCAATATTGTGGACACACCAGGTCACGCTGACTTCGGCGGAGAAGTGGAGCGGGTTATGTCTATGGTAGATTGTGTTCTGCTTGTGGTAGATGCTGTTGATGGCCCAATGCCTCAAACCCGTTTTGTTACTCAAAAAGCATTCGAACAAGGACTTAAGCCAATTTTGGTAATCAACAAAATCGATCGTCCTGGCTCGCGTCCTGATTGGGTAATGGATCAGATTTTTGATTTATTTGATAATCTAGGTGCTACTGATGAGCAGCTGGACTTTCCTATTGTTTATGCTTCGGCTTTAAATGGTGTTGCGGGTATGAGCGCTGATGATCTTGCAGAGGATATGACACCGCTTTTTGAAACTATTGTTGACGTTGTTGAAGCGCCGCAGGTTGATCCTGATGCTCCTTTCCGTATGCAAATTTCAAGCCTTGATTACAATAGTTTTGTGGGTGTCATCGGTATTGGTCGTATTGAGCGCGGTAGAATTAAGACGAATACACAAGTCACTGTTATCGATAAAGAGGGTAACACACGCAACGGCAGAATTTTAAAGATCATGGGCTATCATGGCTTAGACCGTATTGAAGTAGACGATGCTCAAGCTGGTGATATTGTATGTATTACTGGTATAGATGCGCTTCATATTTCTGACACAATTTGTGACCCCAATAAAGTTGAAGCGTTACCTCCTTTAACGGTTGATGAACCTACCGTTTCTATGACATTCCAAGTTAATAACTCTCCGTTTGCTGGTCGTGAGGGTAAGTTTGTGACATCACGTAATATTCGTGAACGTTTAGAGCGTGAGTTAATTCATAACGTGGCACTACGTGTTGAAGATACAGACTCTCCTGAGAAATTCAAAGTTTCTGGTCGTGGAGAGCTACATTTATCGGTATTAATTGAGAATATGCGTCGCGAAGGCTTCGAGTTGGGTGTTTCTCGACCAGAGGTTATTGTTAAAGAAGTTGATGGTAAGCTCCAAGAACCCTATGAAAATGTTATTTTTGATGTTGAAGAGGTGCATCAAGGTGCCATTATGGAGCAAGTGGGACTGCGTAAAGGCGAAATGACCGATATGCAACTTGATGGTAAAGGTCGTATGCGAATTGAAGCGGTAATGCCTGCTCGTGGCCTTATCGGTTTCCGTTCAGAGTTTTTGACGCTTACCTCAGGTTCAGGTATTTTGACTTCTAGCTTTTCACACTATGGTCCGCAAAAAATAGGTGAAGTGGGCGGTCGTACTAATGGTGTTTTAGTCTCTATGGCCAACGGTGTTTGCCTAGGATACGCTTTATTTAACCTACAAAAGCGCGGAAAGTTATTTGCTGAACCACAGCTTGAAGTATATGAAGGTATGATTGTCGGCTTAAACTCTCGTAGCGATGATATGGTAGTCAATCCAACAACAGCGAAGCAGTTAACAAACGTTCGTGCTAGTGGTACTGACGAAGCGTTAACACTAACACCCGCTATCAAATTCACACTTGAACAGGCACTTGAGTTCATCGAAGATGACGAGCTAGTTGAAGTAACGCCTAAGTCTATTCGTTTACGCAAAAAGTTCTTAACAGAAAGTGAACGTAAGCGTCACGGCCGTAGCAAAAAAGATAGCTAACCCCTTGTGTTTGAAGGGCCTCTTAGCTTGAATCTGTTATTAGTTAGTCATTAACAGCTGACAAATAATTACTTTAAATTAGGATTGATATAAATTACTATGTTAATCCTTTTTTATGTTTAATCTTTTATGTCAATCATCACGTGTTCCTGAAACCCATAAACTTAAGTAGACGGCTTAAATGAGATTTTTATTCATTTAGATGGATACTAGTATGGTTAATAATCCAATGTTGTATATTTAAATATTTTTTAAAATAGGAAGTTTTTATGAGTATGGTATCTGAATTTAAAGAGTTTGCTTTAAAAGGCAATGTAATGGATTTAGCAGTGGGTGTTATTATTGGTGGCGCCTTTGCTACTATTACAACATCTCTAGTTGAAGATATTATTATGCCTATCGTTGCAATGATTTTTGGCGGCGAGCTAAATTTCAAAAATATGTTCTTTGTCTTAGGCGATGTCCCAGAAGGTGTCGCTATGACTTATGAAGCTTTAAAGGAAGCAGGAGTTCCTATTCTTGCTTATGGTAGTTTCATTACTGTCCTTATTAACTTCATTATTTTGGCTTTTATTATCTTTATGATGGTAAAAGGTATGAATAATATGCGTCGCAATAATGACGCAGTGGTAGAGGCGCCATCAGAAGAAGTGGTATTGTTACGTGAAATTAGTCAGAAGTTAAGTAAGTAGCTTTTATTAAGCAATATTTTACAATGAACAATCCATGTGATATGTAAAAGGCTAACCTTAGGTTAGCCTTTTTGGTATGTATCATTAAGTATAAGGTGACAATAATTATTGAGGTATTACAACCACATTATCATTTGTATTAATCAAAATTTCTGAAGGTTGATCGACTATAATGCGAACGTGATTATTGGTCATACTTTGAGACTTATAGAAGTTATCTTCTGCGACAGAACACCCTAAACATCGTCCTAACGCTTGCCAAGGTTCAACTACCAGCTTTTGCTGTGCATCTGCTGTGTTTCCACCAATAATTGAAAATGGAAGGCTAACAATATAAGCAGCCGTACCAGTAATAGCCGAGACTAATTGAAGTGGTTTGCCCACAACAGTATCTACAACCATTGTTTCATAGGATGGACCAAAATCGTCTTCATCAATCTCAATAGCAGCCATACTAGGCGTCACAAGCATGATAGATAAACCTAACGATGCAACAACACGCATTAGTTTAGAAGTCATTTTATGATCCTTCATCATAGGTTGAGGTGTAATATTATAATAAACGTTAGAGCTTTTTAACGTTAGAGCTTCTTACAAGCACGGGTAAATTATTAAGCATTAACTGCTTGCATTAAATCAAGATATGCAACGTTAATCAAGCGAGTTTGGATAACGCGTAATTAATGGCTGACAGTTAGGGCAATATGTGCTTGCCCGTCCAGTAATAGAGACTTTTTCAATAAATGTCCCACAAGTTGGGCAAGGGGCTTTATATTTTCCATAAACCAATAAAGTTTGCTGAAAGTACCCAGTCTTCCCACTGGCCACCGTAAAGTCACGCAGCGTAGAACCACCTTGCTGAATAGCTCGTTTTAAAATCGCTTTAATATGCTCTACTAGCGTTTCGAGTTGCTCTAAACTCAGGTAGTGTGATGGCGTGCTAGGGTGGATACCTGATAAAAACAAACTCTCAGTAGCATAAATATTACCCACTCCCACTACAAAAACTTGATCCATTATAAGCGACTTAATGGGTCTGGCAATACTAGCAATAGAGGATGCTTTGGACTTTCTATTCATGTTGGACACAGGGTTTGGCGTGTCTATATTTCCAGTAATTTTATGGATACGGTTATACAGGTACAGGCCAGTAAACTCTTCATCAAGAGGCTCAGGGCCAAGATGGTTGAATAGTTTGTCTGAATAATCCTCATACCAAAGTACGGAACCAAAGCGTCTAGGATCATGATAATGCAGCTGTGTAATATCCCCAGTTGATTTGTCTGAGTTATTAAACGCTAAAATTAAATGATCGTGTTTTCTTTTAGCGGTGCCAATTGGAAACTGTTGCAAACTTCCAGACATCCCTAGATGAATAATGACTGATTGGGTATGCGCTGTATCAGTCTTAGGATAGTTGGCAGGCGTTTCACTTGTCAAGTCGTTATTTGACACCTTTAAAAAAGTTAATATAAGATATTTTGCACGTCGATTAACGTGAGTTAACACATACCCTTCAAGTCGACTAATATTTTCTGGAACCGGCCAACGCAATCTTCTCTCATAAACTGAGACTTTATTAACCACCTTACCCAATAATGGATTTAGGCTAGCTTTGGTGGTTTCTACTTCAGGTAATTCTGGCATGGTTTAGACCGCCCGTCTGGCATGTAAAATGCCTGGCTGCTGCTCTAGTTTAGCCAGTAGTTTCGACAACTGGGAGAGACCAGTAACCTCGATGTTGAATTTAAGATGAGCCACGTTATCGTTATCAGTTTGTGTGCCAACACCACGAATATTGACATCTTCTTTATCAATAACTTGAGTTAAGTCTCGTAGTAATCCCCGTCTATCATAGGCTTCAATGAGTATTTCAACCGGTTGATAGCTTGTATGTTGTGATACCCAAGCTGCTGAGATTTGGCGCTCAGGCTCTTTTTCAATAAGACGAGCATATTCGGCACATCCACGATTATGGATTGATACGCCGCTACTTTGGGTAATAAAGCCAGCAATGGGTTCCCCGTAAATAGGTTTGCAGCAATTTGCAAAGCGTGTTTCTATATTATCAAGTCCATCAATATTGATTTTATAAGCATCAAGTTTTCCAGTAGCTCGTGGATGGACACTTGGAGTATAGTCTAGATGTTCTTTTTCTGGTGCTAGATCTAGTTCACGTGAGATATGCCCTGTTAGCTGATGTAAACCAATCTCACCTGTGACTAAACCGACTAAAATATCGTCTGGGCTTTTAGCATTAAAGTGCTTTACGTAGTCTTTTAAATCAATACTATTTGGGTGTAAGGATAGACGA
This sequence comes from Psychrobacter sp. CX97, assembly GCF_057396285.1. Classification (NCBI taxonomy): domain Bacteria; kingdom Pseudomonadati; phylum Pseudomonadota; class Gammaproteobacteria; order Moraxellales; family Moraxellaceae; genus Psychrobacter; species Psychrobacter sp. CX97. The sequence continues at coordinate 39,978 of NZ_JBXYJE010000007.1, forward strand.
CCAAGCTCTTTAGCCAGCATCTGCTTACCAATTTCTAAGTTCTTTTCACGGTCTTGCTTATTAAACCACTGGCGTAATTTAGAGCGGGCGCGACTGGTATGGATATAGCCTAAAGAAGGAACGAGCCAGTCTCGGTTAGGCTCGCGAGATGATTTAGTAATGATCTCTACCTGCTCGCCGGTTTTTAACTGATAAGTTAGCGGAACATAGCGCTGGTTTACTCTAGCCGCTTGAGCACGGTTACCAACCTGAGTGTGAACGTAATAGGCGAAATCAAGTACGGTTGCCCCTTTTGGTAACTCGGTAATATCTCCATCACGGCTGAAAACATAAATTCGCTCAAACTCTTCATAATCTACAAGCTGTTCTTCTTCATCCAGCTCGTAAGGTAAGTCATTTTGTCCATCTAAGTTAAAAAGGTTTGGATTAGGAGAACTTGTTTTATTATCAGATCTAGCCAGCAAAATCTGGCGTATTGAACTTATTTTCTGACGCAGATAAGAGTCTTGTTTGTTTTTCCCCCCTTCTTTGTACTGAACATGTGCGCACATGCCCAGTTCGGCTTCAAAGTGCATCTGGTGTGTACGGATTTGAATTTCCAGCGACTTATTTTCTGCGATTACAGCGGTGTGTAAGGAGCGATAACCGTTGGACTTTGGATTGGTTATATAGTCATCGAATTGGTCAGGAATATGTCGCCAAATGCCATGCACTAGGCCAAGAGTGTGATAACACTCTGAGGGGGTATTAACTAAAACACGCAATGCACGAATATCATAGAGTTGATCGAAGGAGAGCCCTTTAAGCTTCATTTTGCGGTAAATAGAGTAAATATGCTTGACGCGACCAGTGACCTCAGCCTGTATGCCCGCTTCTGCTAAAACTTCCTCAAGCCTTAATTGTACTCGTTCAATGTACTCTTCACGTTCACTTCGCTTCTCTGAAAGTAGTTTGGCAATTTCTTTGTAGCGATCGGGGGCAAGATAACGGAACGCTAAATCCTCAAGTTCCCATTTTATTTGAGCGATGCCTAAACGGTGTGCCAAAGGAGCATAGATGGTCATGACTTCACGCGAAACACGCTTTTGACGCTCTTCGGAAGCGTAGGATAATTCACGCATAGCAAAGGTACGTTCAGCAAGCTTAATCAGCACAACGCGAACATCATTAGTCATTGAGATAAGCATACTATAGATGTTTGACAGCTGCTCACGCTGGTTATTAGCCAGATGGTCCTCTAGACGCTTATTACTTTCTATAGTATCAGATAGCTGTCCCATTGCCAGAGTGTCAATCACTAGTTTGGCGACATTCTGCCCAAAATGCTCTTTAATTTGTTCAAGTGAAATCAGCTTAATACGTGCAGCACGATATAACATCGCAGCAGTTAACGCATCTTCATCTTGATAAAGATACGTTAAGATATCGGCCATACCAATTCCGGTCATGTAGGCACTAGAGCGATTGTTCTCGTTTAATACGGACTGAGTGCCGATCAGCTCACACGCTTTGGCTAGATTGGGAAGCTCATCAAGGTTGACCCGATTTGCAACTGTTTTAAGCCATGCTGGTAAATCAATGAGGGTGTTGTCAGCCAGCTTATTACCGGGTTCATCAGAAAATTGAAGTTGGTTCGATTGAGCAGTCCAAACCGCGCTGTGCTTTTTATTAGAGGAATGATATTCCGAGTTTTCGTCATCGGCGCTGCTAGTGTGTGTAGGATACTGGGAGTAGATTAATGTATTTAGACCTAGCTTGTTTGCACTTGAGTTGCTTTTAGCATGAATCGAGTCTTCCATTGCAGATGCCAGCTTTGAAGCGGCTAGGTGTTTTTTTAAGTCTTCATTGAGCATCACAAAAGTTGGGCGGGCAGGATTATAATAGCCATGCTGATGTTGTGCTACCATTTGTGCAGCGAGTGAAGCACTGTCTTCCGTCGTTTTACGACCGTCAATTAGGGGCAATCCTTCACGAACTTTTACCACAACTTCCTCCCTCAGCTATCTATCAATACAGTTATTATTTTAACAAACTGCGTCTTCAAACTGTCTTATGTATTCTGATGTATAAAGCCAAAACTAATAAGCGCTTTCAACTTAAGAACGCTTTCAGCTTAATAATGGATGTTATAAAACGTACGCTCTGGAGTCATCTGTTTCCTGCCTATGTTAATATTGTTTATTTGGCATTATTTACTAATAGCATTATCTTATTTACAAATATAATTTCAAGACGAGACTTGTGAACAGTTGTGAGCTGGAGAAACATTATAGACAGTTATACTATTTTAGCGTATGAATTAGTTATACCATGAATTAGTAATACCAATTTGTTTGAGAAACACGCATTTGTCAGATAGATATCAAACGTTGCAGCAGGATTATCTAAACCTATTAAACAAATAAGAAGGGTGTCATTATCATTAGTTCCGCTATCGTGCAGGCTTGTATCTTGTTTTTTAGACTGATAACTCTTTAGCGAAACTAATGGTAATAAATGAAATATCAGGCCTTAGACTGACTGAATTTTCTCAAAACGAGCTATTGATTCAACATGGCCTGTATGGCTAAACATATCCATTACACCTGCGTGTGTCAGGTGATAGCCATATTCAATAAGTGCTTTAGTGTCCCGGGCTAGTGTTGCAGGGTTGCATGAGACATAAACTATCCTAGAAGCATCAAAGCGAGGCAAATAGTGCATAACCTCCCACGCACCTGAGCGAGGCGGGTCAATCAAAATAGCATCAAAGCCTTGCTGAGCCCAAGGCTGATCGCTAAAGTCTTGGGTCAAGTCTTGCGTATAGAATTCAGTATTGGTAATACTATTACGTTTTGCATTGTCTGATGCTCGTGCAGTCATAGCGTCTGAACCTTCGACGCCAATGGCAACACCCTCAGTGCCGTTGGTACCGCCAACCAAGCGAGCTATAGGAAGGCTGAAATTTCCCAAACCGCTGAATAAGTCGAGCACTCGCTCCCCTGTTTTTAGGTCGAGTAAATCGCAAGCTAGCTTGGTCATTTTGCGATTAACAGATAGGTTGACTTGAGTGAAATCTGTAGGAATAAATTCGTAAGTTAAATCATACTCAGGAAGCTGATAATATAAGCGGCCAAACTGCTGACTCATATCGTCGCTCTCATGTAGGGCAATACGCTTAATGCTATCAGGCCCTTTTGGTTGGAGGTATAATTGCCAATTGCGAACCGAAAAAAATGCCTTTAGTTTATTAATATCATGGGTTGATAGCGGTTCTAGGTTTCGTATGATAAGGGCAACCGCCTGATTGCCATCAGCAAGCTCAGGGATTTCTTCTCCCATCGCCAACTCTATTTGAGCAATACTGCTTCTAGCATCGAGTGTACTAATAAGTGACTTTAGGTTTTCAAGCTCAAAACCAATGCGCTTATCTAAAATATGACACTCATTTAATTCAGCTAAAAAATTGCTGTTACGTTCTCTAAAACCAACCAGTGCGGTCTCTTTTTTGGCAACATAACGAACGCCCATGCGAGCCTTAGTGCGATAGGCTAAACGATCAGCTACTAAAGGTTCTAGCCAATTTTCTGGCTGTACACCTGCTTGATGTTCTAATAATTCAGCAAGCACAGTCTGTTTAAAAGCAATTTGCCCATCAGGCTGCCAATGCTGCAAGCTGCAACCCCCACAAACACCAAAATGTGGGCAAGGCGGCGTTTGACGTTCAGGATGAGCATTATCAATCAGCGCAATCGCATCTCCTTCTTCAAAACTTTTACGGCTATTGGTCAAACGAACGTTAACCGTTTCATTTGGTAAGGCAAAACTAACGAATACTTTTTTACCGTGTTTATCCAAGGTATGGCCAGAGTCATCATCAAAGCCATTACCATATACGGCAACGCCGCGACCATCATGAGATAACCCATCAATTCTAAACGGCACAGGCTTGGCGTCCTTGAGGCGTCGGCGTATTTTCGAGTTTGGCTTAGACATTTTTTTGCTGGGCGCCGTAGCCAGTGTTGATCTGCCAGATGAGTTGGAGGGGTTAGATTTTGTAGTCTGGGTGGGTTGCATAAACCTGCCTGTTTAGCTGTACTAAATATGGATAAAAAAAACAAGAAATGTGATGTTTAAATAAAAGATTTTAACACACAAATGAAGTATCAGGATGAGTGTCAAAGCATGTAACTTGTTTTATCTAACATGCAGGTAATCACTATCACAGTGACGTCATGTGAGCTGAGCAATTTTAAGGAGTCATATTCCAAGCACTTAAAAAGTCATGATGACGGATGCTATCATCACTGTCTTTTTTGAGTGATAAGTAGTCATAGGTTTGCGTTTGCCACGAGTTGAAATCACTACTTGTTAGATCGCCAGTTAAGCGTAGCCAACGCAAATAAATTAACCACGTATTGAGCACATCGGATTCGCAGTATAGTGATAAAGCGTGCCATTTATTTTCATTAACTAAGTTACCAATCATACTGCCATCTACATCTGTTTTACCCGGCAACCCATAAAGACTAGCAACAACATCCATAGCTTCACGGCGGCTCGCACCATATTGACTGAACCTATCCATCAAGTCTAAATGCCGAGTTTGAAAACGATTCACATAGTTATTAAATCGCATGTTGCTCATTCGGTTACCTTCTTCAAACAACAATGGAACGCTCAAGTTATATTGCATAGCGCGATAAATCAAAACAGGGATATCAAAACCAGACCCATTCCAACTTACTAGCTGCGGTAAATGATTAACATCACTAAAAGCCCGAAAGAATTTGGCTAACATTTCCTGTTCGGTTAGTGTTTCTCCCGTGAGTGAGAATAAAGAAAATGTATCTTGATTGGTATCAATATACAACCCAGAGATGCACACAACACGTTGTAGCGGTAAACGCATAAAGTCGTGCCCAGCTTCTTGTAAACGCATACTGGTTAAAGCAGATAAAGTATCTGAATCATTTAGGGTCGCCAGCTCAGGATAAATGCGACGGGCTCCTTCAACATCAGCAATGGTTTCGATATCAAATACTAATACGGGTGCATTTGGAAAAGTTGTCATGATTTGACCATTTTATGAGTGAAGGTTTGGGTAATGATTGAGCAACGTTATACCTGCATGATGGGGTGTCATCAGATTTATGAAATAGGTCTATATGAAATATACTGATATTAAATGTGCTCAAAGCGGTTAGCTAATAGGCCTTCTACTTTTGCTAGTGTTTATTGTTCGGTATATAGCCCTGTAGATAAATATCTATCGCCGCGATCACAAACAATAAAGGCAACCATAGCCTCAGGTTGCTCTTCTTGAATTTCAGAGGCTAATTGTAGTGCGGCCCATGCGGCTGCACCAGAAGAAACACCTGCTAGAATCCCCTCAGTACGGGCAAGTTTACGCATATAAGCTTCTGCGATATTTTGGTTAACATCCATAATACGATCAACCACACTCGCATCAAATATCTCAGGGCGATATTCTGGACTCCAGCGGCGAATACCGGCAATTGAAGCGTCTTCATCGGGTTGTAGTCCAATTACCTGAATGTCTGGGTTTTGCTCTTTTAGATATTTTCCGGTACCAGAAATGGTACCTGTGGTACCCATAGAGCTCACAAAATGAGTGATTTTCCCTTGAGTTTGTCGCCAAAGCTCGGGGCCTGTAGTGGCATAATGAGCGGCACTGTTATCTGGGTTTGAAAATTGATTGAGTACGATGCCTCTACCCTCTGTCTCAAGCTGTAGGGCTTGGTCACGAGCCGCTTCAATACCGTCATCTACCTCAATAAGGGTGGCACCATAAGCCGCCATGGCATCTTTGCGCTCTTGAGTTGAGTTGGTTGGCATTAATAGTATCAAGTTATATCCGCGCATAGCTGCAACCATCGCTAGAGCAATGCCAGTATTACCACTGGTGGCTTCAATAATAGTATCGCCAGGTTTAATATCGCCTCGTTTCTCAGCCTGCAAAATCATGTTAAATGCGGGTCGGTCTTTAACCGAACTGGCTGGGTTATTACCTTCAAGTTTGGCCAATATCTGAACGGAATGATGGATGCCTTGCAGTTGCGGAAGGCGTTGTAGAGCCACTAAAGGCGTATTCCCTAAGCAGTCTGCTAGGGTAGATATTTGATTGGTAAAATTATCTAAGTTAGAAGTAAGATTTGACATAACGATTCTCAATGCGAAGGGATATGTGTTATAGGGTATAGGGCATGTCGTATGTTTGACTGTAGTAGAGTTCATGAAACCTATCAAACTAAGACTGATTTAAACGTAAGTTACGCCCTAGCATAATATATTTATGAATGGGGTAAATTATAGCATTTTGCAAGTGCTAGGATTATCTGCAATCGGTTAAAAACCTGTTACACTTAACTCTATGGCATGTCTAGGAGGTTTTCATCTCACTTTTCATGGTGTATTTAAGAAGGATACCGTATTAGTAGCTTGCCAGTTAGCTGATTATTCCATTGAATACCTACTTATTGAATGCTGAATACAAACTTTTAACTACTATGAATAGAGCAGAGTAGGTTAATCATCATAACCCCTTATATTTTATAGCCCAGTTTTATAACCTATTATATTGAAAACATAAATTATGATGTCTAAAAAATTTTTCGATTTTGGTAGTGCCTATGCACAGCTCATACTGATGGTTTTTTTGCCCATCACGTTATTGGCGGCGGTAGGTGCCTATTTGGTGGAAAAAGAATCGCGTAAAGTACTGCAGTCAGAACAACAGACCATGGCTACGGCGGCATTAATTCGCTATGAACCTATCATTACAAAACTACTTCCAACGATTATTAGTAAAAACAACGTCCAGAAAAATGGTGTTATTAATCTGAACCAAGATAGCGAAAACTTGGGTACCAATTCAGCAGTAACAAAGGTAAATAAGGGCACGAATGCCAGTACTACGAACATCGAAATAAATGCGGCAAATGAGCATATGGCTGCTGCTAAACATGAGCTGAACAATACTGATTTGTTAAAGTTAAATAAGATCGACACACTTGAAGATGTGCAGAACCAGATTGGGTTAATTTTTGCCTCAATGAATAATGAACAGCATGTTAACCGAGTGGCTGTCATTGACGAGCAAGGTAACGTCATCGCTTCATCTGATGCCAATACAATGCCAATGTGGCATCCAGATAAAAGCGTTGACATCTTTCTTAACGAAGAGTTTATTAGTGGCGTATCAACAGCGATGGGCAGTGCTTATGGTTATAGATTGGGTAGCGTTGGGGACAAAAAATATTGGTTGTTTGTTGATATGGACAATCAGCCACTCATCATTGCAAGATTGAGAGTATGGCTAGGACTGGGATTGACCGGTTTATTCACGCTACTCATTTTACTACTTAGTCTCAATGTGTATGCAAAGCGGTGGATAGTGCCTATTTATGATTTACGTTTGCATTTACAACACATTACTCCGGACAATATGTATCACCCAGTCACAACGGATGCAAGTGGCGAGTTAAATCAGTTACAACAAGATTTGGTTAAGACTCTGCGCCGTTTATATGGTGATTTTCAAGGGCTTAAAGATCATGCAGACCAAACAGAAGATGACTTACGCGATGCATTTGATGAGATGGAGATGCAAAATATTTTCATTCGCGAAGCGCGTGACCAAGCCGTATCAAGTAGCCAAGCGAAATCAGCATTTTTGGCGAATATAAGCCATGAGTTACGCACCCCTCTCAATAGTATTGATGGATTTATTAATCTATTGGCACGGCATGGTAATCTAAATGCTGAGCAAGATTTATACGTACAAACCATCCGAAAATCGTCAGCGCATTTGCTTGCACTGGTCAATGATGTATTGGATTTTTCTAAAATTGAAGCGGGTAAGCTCGAATTAGACAAGCACGAATTCAGTTTGTATGCAGCCATTTATGATGTAATGGATATGCTTTCTCCATTAGCTTCAGAAAAAGGGTTGCGTATGGCGGTGTTGTATTATAACGACGTACCTAACACTATTATTGGCGATGCGCTGAGAGTGAAGCAAGTGCTTACTAATTTAGTAGGCAATGCGATTAAATTTACAGATGTGGGTGAAGTCGTTGTCAGAGTAGGGTTAGATGAAGCTACCAATGAGACAACCGCTGTGTCTGATACCGCTAATGACAAAAGACACAGTGGCGACATGATTCATATTGCTATTCAGGATACAGGGCAGGGTATTTCAGAAAATGCAAAGGCTCAATTATTCAGAAGCTTTAGTCAAGGTGATCCATCGATTACCCGTCAGTATGGAGGTACTGGGTTAGGTTTAGTAATTTCAAAACAACTAACAAGGCTTATGGGCGGCAAAATTGGCTTTTATGACAATGCTGAGCAATACAGCGGTGATCAAGTTGTGAGGTCAGATTCAAGCTTACATAACAACGTAGATGAGTCAAATCAAGTGGTCACAAAAATGGCAACTCGAACAGGAGCCACTTTTTGGTTTAGTATACCCGCTCATGTAGATATTGACGATGTATCTGATGTTAAATTTGGTGCAAATCTTGATGAAGGCATAAATACAAAAATACAACTACCGGTACTACGCCCATTTACTCAATCTAATGATAATGATAAGCCCTTTGAGGTACTGGTATGGATTAGTCATGCATCGAGCTTACAGGTATTTATAGCGTCTGTTCGTCCTTTAAATATCAATGTGACCACAGCGCGCTCCTTAGCAGGTGCACTTGAACGACTCAAAGAGCAAAGTGACCGTTGGGATTGGGTGGTGTTTGATGGGGGCGATGATGAAGCACTCGAAGAAAGAGCCGCATTATTAAAACAAATTCGCCTGCATTACCAAGGCAAGTTGGCTATTTACGGATACCAAGTGGCATTAGACGCTACATTATTAGAGCGTTACAAAGCCTCTGGATTATATCAGCCACTTGATAAGCGCCAGCTTTATGCCCTGCTTGATACAAGTAATGCTCATGTTTCAACCATTGTTTCTCCGCCAATTTGGCAAGGGGTTAAAATTTTGGCTGTAGATGATCATTTGCCAAACTTATTAGTATTAGACGCCTTGTTAAGTGAGCTTGGCATTGAAGTTATTACTGCAAACAGTGGTTATGATGCGGTTGATATTGTTAGCAAACATCTTATTAGAGGCGGCTCTAAGAGTACAGCCTCTTCTGTGTTTGAACATGGATCTGAAAACGAAAGTAAGATTGATTTGATTTTTATGGATGTCCAAATGCCGCGTATGTCGGGGGATGAAGCAGCGGAGCAAATTCGCCAATTAGAAGCGGATATAAATGTAAAAGACGGCATGCCAGATAGACGCATGCCCATCATTGCCCTCACAGCACAAGATTTAGTAGAAGAGAAAGAGAAGCTGATAGCGGCAGGTATCGATGATTATGTTGGTAAACCTATTAGCCGCCCACAATTATTGCAAATACTTCAGAGATGGTTGGGTAAAGGTGGCGATGCGCCCGCCAGCTCTCTGATTAGCCATGATGAGGACGTAAAGTCAAATGCGCATTCGAGTTATGTGATAGATATGAATAGCCCCCTCGCGGATAATGATTCGGGAGCTTTAATTGTGGACTGGAAGGATGCGTTAGCACGTTCAGCCAATAAACCTAAATTGGCTCATCAATTGTTGACGATGATGCAAAATTCAGTTCCTGATGAAATCAGAGAGTTAGAAGCGGCATGGCAGAACTTTGACCGTAAACAGTTGGCGCAAATTGCTCATCGAATTTTAGGTGCAAGTCGTTATACAGGAGTACCGCAGATTCGTAATGCGAGTCAAAGTTTTGAAGACAAATGCTTACTCAATGTGCAACACAATACTCCGCCACAGTTTGTATTATTAGAGGAGTATTACGATGCGCTGATAGCCAGTTTGAAGGCTTTGCAAGCTTTGGATTTAGAAGCCTGTATTACACAGCAAAAAAGTGATGCTAGCAATGATGACGATAGTGACAAGGGGCTCAGTGAAAACGACATGACTTGGAAAATGATTTAGGGTCTGTTAAATAGGTATTGATTGAAACCAAAATATTTAGAATAAGGACGGAATTTTTATGTTAGCAATGAAGCAAAAAAATTACCAGTTTATTGAACTCACAGAACAAGATGATATTCTGACCGTGGCGCTAAACAGACCTGATAAAAAAAATGCCATGAATTTTGCGATGATGCGGGAGCTCATTGACTTAGCCACTCGTCTTAAACGAGATAAAAGTATCCGAGCGGTTATTATCACAGGTAGTGGTAATGCTTTTTGCTCTGGTATTGATTTAGGCGATTTAACCAATCCTAAAAATGCCGTAATGGGTGTATGGCAATTGGTAAAGCCAACCCAAAGCTTATTTCAAAGGGTATGCTTGGTATGGAGAGAGGTGCCGGTACCTGTTTTTGCCGCCCTGCATGGATATTGCATCGGCGCAGGATTACAACTGGCGCTGGCATGCGACATTCGCATTAGTACACCTGATTGTCAAATGGCAATCATGGAAGCAAAATGGGGACTGGTGCCTGACATGGGGTTAACCCAATCGGCCTTTCATGTGGTACGTGCCGATGTATTAAAAGAGTTAGCAATGACGGGACGTATGCTTGATGGTCAGGCTGCTTTAGAATTTGGGTTAGTAAGCCATGTCGATGACAAGCCCTTAGAGAGGGCTAAACAGCTAGCGCATGAGGTGGCGACACGCTCGCCTGATGCCGTATTAGCTTGTAAGAAAGTGATTAATCATATGACTAAACAAGGCAGTTGTACGTTGTATAAAGAGAAGATATGGCAGCTCAAGCTAATGGTCGGCAAAAACCGCAAGCGTGCGATTAAAAGAGCCAAAGACAGTAGTGTACAGTTTTTACCCCGTCAGTTTAGATAGCAGAGCGCTAAAGCAATGGGAGAGCGTTTTAATTTGTGCCACAATCGATTAAATAATCTTTTGTCCATCGAACACTCTATTATATAAAATAACCCACACTAACTTCATAGCATGTAGACTATGATGTTAGGTTAGTTGGGCCTCTAATATTTTTTCATTGTGAGTTTTTTATGTCTTCGACCTCCAACTCTAATAACGAGTTGCCAAACACCCATGTTGAAAATAATTTGTCAAATGCGACGGGCAACACACCTAAGTTTCCCCTCGCGTGGATTATGGTGCTAGGGTTAATAGTTGCGATTGGTCCGTTGTCTATTGATATGTATTTGCCTGCGTTACCCCGAATGGCAGACGACTTTGGGGTTAGCACTGCCAGAATCTCCAATTCGGTTCCTGCCTATTTCACAGGATTGGTGGTTGGGCAACTAATATACGGTCCTCTTAGCGACCGCATTGGGCGGGTTAAGCCCTTGTATTTTGGTATGATGCTATATGTGATTGCCTCTATTTTGTGTGCCACAACAGATAGTGAATATGTATTATTTATTTGTCGTACGTTACAAGCACTCGGTGCTTGTGTCGGTGCGGTGGTTACCCGCGCCGCCATTCGAGATACCTTGCCGCCTAAACAGATGGTAAAGGCATTCTCTATTATGATCCTTGTTATGGGTCTAGCACCGATACTAGCTCCTTTTTTAGGGGCCCAGTTATTAAAAATATTTGACTGGCAAGCTATATTCTGGTTCTTAGCTGGGTTTGGAATACTAAATCTGATATTAACTAAGTTGTTTTTTAAAGAGACACTAACCGATGACAATCGTAGTACTCGGCCTTTTTCTAGTGTATTCAGCCAATATTGGGATTTATTAAGAGACTCTAAATTTAGCTATCCTGCCATTGGTGCAGGTTTACTGATGGGTGCGATGTTTGTGTATATCAGTGCAGCGCCTGAGCTACTTATGGATAACTATGGGTTAAGTGCAGAAAAATTTAGTATTGTTTTCGGTATAAACGCTGCTGGATTTATTGGTCTGACCCAGATCAATCAAATAATAATCAATCGCTTTCGTTTAGTCAGTATTTTGCGATTTGGGGCAGCAGCACAAGCGATATCATCAGTTATATTGCTAATTTTGGGTATAGTGTTTGGTTCTTCAGCACCTCTAATACCTGTGTTGATATGTATATTCTTTTGTATATCTGGGCTTGGGCTAACTCAGCCTAATGCTTCGGCTATCGCCCTGACCTTTCAAAAACATCGTGCGGGCATGGCAAGTGCATTGCAAGGCTCGTTAATGTTTTGTGTAGGTATTTTTGGCGGGCTGTTATTAAACGTGTTTCCTGTCAGCCCTGTGTTGAAGCTAGGGATAACCATGAGTCTTTTGATGTGTGGGGGTGCCTTTCTAGTGTTTAAGCTTGATAGGAATTTGAATTTAGACAGCGAGCAATAATACCGCTAATGGGGAAGGTAGTATATTAGCCTTGCTGAATTAATTCGTTAAGCGCTAGGTTAAGACTACTTAGTGTCGTAGTGGCACTGGTTTTCCAGACCCCTGTCACTTTAGTATTTGGACTTTTAGTACTAGGTAGTATAGGGACATAAAAAATGGTTTAGCTGAGATATCGAACAAAGCCATTAAACAAGTCTGTAAATAAAGTTACCAAACAGGACGAATATATGGCGTATGCCAGCGCCGATTAGGATAATAGAATGGGTAGGGCGTTGTGAGGTAGTCCATATCACGTTGACGTAAGTAGTAATAGCGACCCTGACTGTAAGCTTCTTCTAATTTCTCAATTCCCTCAACTGGACAAACAGGCTGCCAAGCGAACCCTTCACGTCCAAGTTTATAAGCATTTAGCTCGGTACAAAACTGTTTAAGCCCTTCTTGGCGACCTTTCTCCCACAGTTCCCGTTGTGGAACCCCATCTGAAACACTTGAACAGTCGTTGATGTACTTACCGAAATATGCTCCAGAACGACCTGATACACCATCATTAAACCCTGTTTTTTCCCAATCAGTGGTTCGGCATTGTTCAGGAAGCAATGCTTTAGTCGTCACACATCCTGATAATGTCAACGTCATTAGTATCAATGAAATACTAACAAATATATTTGCTACCGCTGCGTATTTATTTGTCATATCAAATACCTAACTAAATCATAGGTTGAGTGTATTATCACTTCGACTATTCGTTTCTTAACTGTAACATAAAATAGTTTTATCTTTTTATAGATAAGCAACTTAGTACCCATCATAAATCGATTTATTTAACTGATCGAAACGGGAGTCGTTTATAGGGACACAATAAGCAGAAAGTCAAATATATGATGGCTATAGTAAAAGTAAAGCAAAAGAGTTATGGTATAACTTAGCTAATAAAAGGGCTATCTGTCATTTTTCAACTCATTTTATCTCTCTCTCCGATAAATACCTCCCAGGTTAAAAAAGTAAAGGAGCGGGTTTATAAAATCTGCCGTTTATTTTATTTGTTATGATAGACTAAAAACAAGACATAACGAGTCACTATACTCATTCAATGCTAATTGATGTGTCGGTGTAATCAATATAATAGGTTCAATCACAGTTATTTAAATGACACTAAATAACACATTAGAGTCAAGTATATTTAAGTTTGTTAGGTATCTCTAATGTTGGGAATGTTGGGAATGTTGGGAATGTCGGGATTTTGATATAGATAATGTGGCTTATAACATGGATATTATTTTTTAATAGGCAGCAATAATGAAAACAGTATTGGTGGCAAATCAAAAAGGTGGTTGCGGGAAAACATCCGTAGCAGTAACGTTAGCAGCAGCATTGGCAAATCAAGGACAGTCTGTAGCATTAGCAGATGCCGATTCACAAAAGTCTAGCTTGTTTTGGTTAAAGCTTCGCCCTAAAACGGCAGCACCTATTTATGCGGTGGATTGGCAAGATGATGGCGATATTGGCGACTTACCTAAAAAGGTAGCAAAAAATCTGGGTAAGAAAGATTGGTTAATTATTGATGCACCTGGCTCTTTAACACCAGAGCGTGCTAAGTCACTCATTAGTGAAGCTAAAGCAATTATAATACCTGTATTACCCTCGGTATTTGATGCAGATAGCACCAAACAGTTTTTAAAATCCATTGAAGACATAAAACGTATTCGTAAAGGTAAAGTCGATATTCATTTATTAGCGAACCGAATACGCCCACAAACCAGCGCCAGCCAATCATTAAAAGACTTTTTTGACAATGTTGGTCAGCAGCCTTTGGCATGGATCAGCGAACGCAGTATGTATCCTCAGCTCGCTGAGCAAGGTTTAGCGGTATTTGACCGTACTCAAAAGCCTTATCGAGATGTGCAAGCGCAATGGAAACCGGTTATGGACAAGTTGATGCCTACAGTGGCCAGTAAATATGAAGCAGATTTAGTAGATGCTGAAATTCCAGAGTCTCTTGAGAAATTAGCAAAACCTAATGTAGACTCCCATTTATCTTACACTAGCTCTTCATGGTATGAGTAGGGTTTTGGCGTGTAAAAAAGCAAATGTGTATTGCGTTAATTATTAACTGTTATAAAAGTCCTCAACAGTGGTAAAGTGGTCGCAAAATATATTTACTGGAAACTGCTTATGGGTGTTTGGATTGTTGCTGCTACCGTGCTTTTTTTACTGGGAAGCTTTATGGCATTAAAGCCAGGTGGTGTGGACGTACGACTCGACAAACTACGCATGACTGCACGAAAGCATGAGCTGAATCCAAAAGTCGTTGTATGTCCAGACTGGATACGCGGACGTAATAATGAATTTGGACGTGGGATGCTAGGGCAATATGCCCTTGTTTTAGATAAGAAGAAGTTTTCTGAAAGTTACTATCAAGTTATAGAAGGTCAATTACGTCCTTTAATGCTTCCCAATCATACTGTCGGTAACTTCCTAAGTACACCCAACGTAAGTACACCTAGTTTAAGTAAGCCCAATTTTTCATTAGATGGTCAGCCCCTTAATTTGCCAAGTAGTATTGCTCCATTTATTAAAGGGGTATATAGCAAGGCAAACTATTTGGTCGTATTTTGGGACGAAGCGGACTATGTGAAACCGTTAAGTAACCCTAATTTTGAGACAGCAAACATCGAGTCTGATTTGATCTCATTAAAGTCAACTATGTGTGATTGGGCTGATAAATTATCGTAAAAAGACTTGGGTATTAATACCATTCAGTGTTTGTTTTTCCCACTATAAAGTCCCTTCTATTTAAAATGTTTATTGACAGCATTGCCATTGGCAGTGTAACGTCTAAACAATTTGGTCTCATATATGGTTTAAAAGTAATAAAATTTTGGAAAGAAACTAATCATAGATAGCTGAGTTGTAAACTCAAGACAATGTACAAAATAATAGTTTATTAGATCTATTAATTATCGCTAGAGACCCTATAAATTTATACATTAAAAAATAGTATATTTAATGCGGTTAAATATTATTCATCAGCTACTTCTTTATTATTAAGTGACAGGGTAGCGTATGAAAAAAAATAATGAGAAATATTAAGAATTAATTAGGATTGTGAAATCAATGGCAAAGACCACTCGCAAAAAATCAACCTCTACAGCAACCAGTGCTAAAGGTAAGTCACTGGTCATTGTAGAATCCCCAGCAAAAGCAAAAACGATTAATAAGTACTTAGGTAATGACTTTATTGTTCGCTCGAGTATTGGTCATGTTCGGGACTTACCGACCAGTAGTGGTGCAAAGAAAAAGGTAGCCTCATCCGATGAGAGCCTAACGAAAGAAGAAAAGGCGCAACAAGCCCTAGTGCGTAGGATGGGCATTGATCCAGAGCATGGCTGGAAGGCCGTTTATGAAGTGTTACCCAGTAAAACTAAGGTTATTAAAGAGCTCAAATCACTCGCAAAAGATGCTGATAAAATTTATCTCGCAACGGATATGGATAGAGAAGGGGAGGCGATTGCTTGGCATTTGCGTGAAGTTATTGGTGGAGAGGACAACAAATATCAACGTGTGGTTTTTAACCAGATTACCAAAAATGCTATTCAAGAGGCGTTTAAAGAGCCTGGTAAACTTGATATTGACCGTGTTAATGCACAGCAAGCCCGCCGATTTTTAGATAGAGTAGTAGGGTTCATGGTATCGCCATTGCTTTGGCAGAAAATCGCCCGTGGTTTATCGGCTGGACGTGTGCAGTCAGTGGCTACTCGGCTTGTGGTTGAGCGTGAAAGAGAAATTCGTGCCTTTATTCCCGAAGAATATTGGCAGATTCACGCCGATACCACTATGAAAGGCGATGATAATGCCAAGGTTGCCAAAGACACCCCCATTCGCTTAGAAGCGGTAAAGCAAAATGGTAAAACGCTTAAGCTGATTAACAAAGAACAGACTGATGCCGTTTTAGCTATTTTAAAGCCCGCCAGCTATATTGTAAAAGAGCGTGAAGAAAAACCGACGCAGTCTCGTCCAAGTGCACCATTTATAACCTCAACGCTACAACAAGCCGCCAGTACTCGTTTAGGTTTTCCTGTTAAAAAGACCATGATGTTAGCTCAGCGTTTATATGAGGCGGGTCACATCACTTATATGCGTACCGATTCAACCTTTTTATCAGGTGATGCTCTGGCTTCAGTACGTGGGTTTATAGAAGACAGCTATGGCAAAAAATATTTGCCAGAAAAGCCCAACTTTTACGGCAATAAGCAAAACGCTCAAGAGGCGCACGAGGCCATACGTCCTACAAATGCAAATCTCAAGTCAACTCAACTAAAAGGCATTGAACGGGATGCGATTCGCTTATACGAGCTAATTTGGCGTCAATTTGTGGCATGTCAGATGCTTCCCGCTAAGTATAAGTCGGTAAATTTATTAGTAGAAGCGGGCAACGTAGAGTTGAAAGCGCGTGGACGTACCATGGTTTTTGATGGCTATACCAAAGTTATGCCACCTGCAAAAACAGATGATACATTGCTTCCTGATGTTAAAAAGGGAGATGAGCTGAATCTTATACAGCTTGACCCAAGTCAGCACTTTACCAAGCCACCTGCACGGTTTACCGAAGCAAGTCTAGTAAAAGAGCTTGAGAAGAAAGGTATTGGCAGACCGTCTACCTATGCTTCAATTATCTCAACCATTCAAGACCGTGGTTATGTCAAGCTTGAAAATAAACGTTTATATGCCGAAAAGATGGGCGATATCGTTACTGACCGTTTGACAGAGAGCTTTCCTGAGTTAATGGATTATACCTTTACAGCGGGTCTTGAAAGCGAGCTGGATCATGTGGCTCAAGGTCAGCAAGACTGGAAAGGTGTATTGGATGAATTTTACGGAGACTTTAAAACCAAACTGGAGCATGCTAAAGATGAAGATGGTATGCGTCCAAATGACCCAACGGATGTACCTGATGTGCATTGCGACTTATGTAATAGACCCATGCAACTTCGTAATGGTTCAACGGGGGTATTTTTAGGGTGTACTGGTTATAATTTACCCCCGAAGGAGCGCTGTAAAGGCACTAAAAACCTAATGCCAGTGGAGGCTTTTGCCAACTTAGACGACAGCGAGATTGATGATAGTGTCGAAGTTAAAGAGTTAATGGAGAAAAAGCGTTGTCCTAAATGTAGCACGGCGATGGATGGTTATATTGTAGATGGTGGATTGAAATTACATATTTGTGGTAATAATCCAGATTGTGATGGATATACCTTAGAGGAGGGCAAGTTTGAAGTGCCTGGCTCTGACGCACCAACGATAGACTGCAATAAATGTGATGGGCAAATGGAATTAAAAACAGGTCGCTTTGGTCCCTACTTTGCCTGTAACAAGTGTGATAATACACGTAAAGTGTTAAAAAATGGTGAACCTGCACCGCCAAGAATGGATCCGATACCGATGCCTGAGCTAAAATCGCAAAAGCATGATGATCACTTTATTTTACGTGAAGGTGCGGCAGGCTTATTCTTAGCAGCGTCTAAGTTCCCTAAGGTGCGAGAAACACGCCCACCTAAACTGTCTGAGCTACGAGCCATAAAAGACAAAATGGAAGATAAATTCCAGTATTTATTTGAAGGGCCAGATGAAGATCCGGATGGTAATCCAACCATATTGCGTTGGTCACGAAAGAAGAAAGAGCAATATATAGGCTCGGAAAGCCTCAAAACCAATAAGGCAACACGTTGGGGTGTTTATTGGCGTAACGGCGAGTGGGTAGAAGAGTAGTTTGGTAGCCGGTGCCCTTACAATCTGATAATTGATGACTTGTATGATCGCCGCTTTAATCTTCCTAAAATGGACAAGTGTCTAATTTTGCCAATATATTGCAAAATTGTATTACTTAGAATGACTGAGGATACAAAGTCTCACTGTATACTGCCTAAATAATAGACACCGCCAACTCCCCATTTGAATGTTCAATACACCCTAATATGCTCTGTATTATTAGTACATGATACTAATGCATCAGTATGATAAGTTACATAGGTGGTAATGCATCTACTTCGTTGACCTCAAGTGGCTTTAATGTCTGCTGTGCGGCGGGTTTGTTCGCCCTATTTGATTTATCCAGCGTATTTTGAGATGTCCTGTTTTGAGTAGTGTTGTTTTTAGATGATTCAGACTTTTGGGTTTTTTGCTCAGAAAGATCAGACTTAGCTTCGGGGTCGGAAGATAATTCATCAACAGTCACTTGACGTTTAGCCACTGGCGCCTTAGGTGGATTAATTGCTGTATCATCTGAATTGGAGTCGGGCTTACTAGGTGCTTTCTTAACCGAACGTACAGGCTTGCTTCCGCCATTATTCGTTATATTAATAACATCTTGCTGTTGTAGTTCAGATTTAGAGACATTGCTGGTCTTAACCCACTGATAGGGTACAGAACGTAACTGATTACGCATAAAGTCCATCCAAATTGGTAGTGCTGCTACTCCGCCGTATTCTCGTCTGCCTAAAGTAGAAGGCTGGTCAAATCCTACCCAAACGACAGAAACAAGTGAGGGGTGGAACCCTGCAAACCAAGCGTCCTTATTATCATTTGTAGTTCCTGTTTTACCCCCAATATCACTGCGACCCAGAGCCCTTGCTTTAGTAGCAGTTCCTCGCTGTATCACATCACGTAATATGCCCGCCATCTCATAAGCTACTGCCGGTTTTACAATACGGGGTGCTTGGTTGGCAATGCTATATTGAATCAAGGCCGGCTTTAAACGGTCACTTTGTGGTGTGGCATCGTAATAAATTTCGAGAAGATCGTTATTAAGGGGGGGATTAACTTTTTGTTCTGCATTGATGCTGGTTTGATCGTCTAAATTTTTAAGTAAGTCTGGGTTTTCTTTGAGGGCTTTCAAGCTCTCTGCACGTTGTTCTAATTGAGCCTCTAATAGACTTTCATGATCTTTTTGTAGCTGGAGATTTAGTTTTTCAAGTTTATTATTAAAACAAACGGCACAAGCACGCTGAGGGTTTGATAAATACAGTAGCTCATTATTAAAATTATAGATTTGGTCAATGAAGTAAGGCTGAATGCGATGTCCGCCGTTTGCAAAAGTGGCATAGGCTGTTGCCATTTGTAAAGGAGTCGCTTGTCCAGCCCCAAGAGCAAGTGACAATGTTGTGGGTAGTTTTTCTTTATCTAGACCAAATTGATCGAGTAAATGCAGTGCATCGGGGGTGCCTATAGCCCTAAGAAGCCGGATTGACACTAAGTTGCGAGATAAGTATAGGCCTTGACGCAAGGTCATATTTCCATAATGGCGCCCATCAGAATTTTTAGGCTTCCAATCTCCAATTCTCAAAGGGTCATCCGATATCATACTATCAGGGCGGTAGCCTTTTTCTAAAGCAGCCGTATATACAAGTGGTTTTATCGTCGAACCAGGCTGACGCCACCCTTGCAATGCTCGATTAAACTTGCTATATCTATAGTCAAAGCCGCCAACAAGAGATTTAATAGCGCCCGTCTCGGGATCTAGGGCAACTAAACTGCCTTGAACCTTGGGAATTTGGGTTAGACGCCAAGCGGTCCTGTCTTTATTCGCGATAACACGCACAATATCATCTTTTGCCACAATATCAGATGCTCGATTTGGGTAGCTTCGGATACGATTGGCGTCTAAGTATTTTTTAGCCCAGCGCATACCAGACCAATATACCGTCACTTCAGTGTCATCTTTCAGCTCAGCTTTAAAACTGTTTTGATTAACCTCAGTAACCTTCGCAGGCTCCATATTTGAGTAAGTTACAAATTCTGATAGCGGCTGACCATGTGCCTCAGCACCTCGCCAACCATGGCGACGGTCATATCCAATGAGCCCTTTCTTAATAGCAATATCGCCTTCGTTTTGATCTTTTGTATCTACCGTCAGCTTAACTCTCCAACCTGAATTAACCACCTCTTCACCATAACGGGCAACCAAGGCATGACGTGCCATTTCGGCTAAATAGGGCATGTTTGTATCGAGTCTTTCTTTATATACCTTTACATTAAGGGGAGAATTGATGGCCTCTTTATATTCAGCTTGGGTTATATATCCTAAACTTTGCATACGCCCTAGAATCCAGTTACGTCGTTCTAATGCCTCATCAGGGTTGGATACTGGATTATTTTGCGATGGTGCTTTGGGTAGACCCGCAAGTGTTGCCATTTCGGCTATGGTTAGCTTATTAAGTGACTTACTAAAGTACTTTCTGGCAGCAGCTTTAATACCATACGCGCCCTCACCCATGTAAATCTTATTCACGTATAGTGTTAAAATTTCATCTTTAGATAGTTTTTCCTCAATACGACGAGCGAGGTAAAGCTCGGTCAGTTTACGGTTAAAAGTACGTTCAGGACTCAAGAAGTAATTCTTAGCGACCTGCATGGTAATGGTTGAACCCCCCGTTTGTCCCTCATCATCCGTTATAATCTCGGAGACGGCTCTTCCTAAACCTTTGATGCTGATACCACTATGTTCATAGAACGAGGAGTCTTCTGCTGCTAAAAAAGCTTTGATGAAATCTTCAGGAATTTGCTCATAGGTTACCGGCAATGACATACGATTACCGTATTGGCCAATCAACTTCCCATCTTTACTATAGATTTGTAGAGGCATTTCAAGATTAGCCGTTTTTATTTCAGAGATACTTGGTAAACTTGGAGACAAATACATTGCCATACCGTAAAAACCAATAGGAATAGCCAGAACAAGGATAATAATAAGTGCGATGACGGCAAATATTATAGATAGAAAGTAGTGTATTAAATGAACTGAGGAAGATTTTTGAGACATAGTGGCTCTATATTTTAAGTACAGTAGTGTGAGATGAACAGTGTGAGATAAACATACTCATGAAACGATTTGAGATATGTAAAATAACAAATATTTTTACACAAATCTAAGGTCAATTTAATAGATAGATAGTTGATTAGAATATATTATGTAATGATAAACCAAATTATAAAGTAAACTGACTATATCTTATAGGTTTAAATCTAAAAAATGACATAGGTGCCATTTAAAACCTATTATATGTAATTCAAAGCATTAATAGGATTAAGTTTAAAGATAGTGATTTATTATCTTGTATATCATACAAAAGCTGACAAGCTGTTTGCTGAAAAGAACGTTGCATTAATGTGTAAAAAAAGTGCATGAATAGACTTGTGTATAGACGTTTAGTATTTTTTAATCATTACAGCGCCAAGCTTCGTTCAGTATATGAGTCGCATTATTCAATAAATAGCACTTTTATATTTAAGAAATAAAAGAGATGTTAGATATGAAAGTGAAGTACAGGAAGGTTCTAATTAAATATAAATTAGTGTTAGGCGTATCAGTTTCATCTTTTAAAGTATCTATCCTATTTAGTATCTATCATATTTATATATAGTTTAGCGATAGAAATAAGTATGTTAGGGTATATTGGTGTCCATCTGCTCATTCTAATCTTCCAATTGAACGATTACCAATGTGAATTGATAAGTATGTTAATTTTTAAATAACAAAAAGATTGTAATTAAGCTTATAGAATAATATTCCTTATACCAATCAAAAAAGATTGTTTTAAGAATGTGATAAGTGTAATTACATAAATTTACATGTCTGAACGTAGCGGTATTTAAAAAAGATAGAACAAAAGGTTAAAAAAAATGTTGGGTAACATTGAATCTATCTTTTAAGTAACGTATTGTATCTCTATATTAAAATGGCATATAAACTAGACGAATATGGTCTAAGAAGGAATTCATACTGTGAAGCTATTCACCCCAAAATCGCACCAGTTAGTGGGTGTGGATTTAAGTGCGACTTCAATAAAAATGGTTGAAGTGCAGTATCAACAAGGTGTCTATCATCTTAAGACATATGGCATTGAGAATTTAGAACAAGGTCAGGTTGTAGATAGTACTATTGTCGATATCGAAGCAATTGGTCAGTTGATAGCAGAACTCGCTTGGCGTGTAAAAGTGAGAGCGAAAAGTGCAGCAACTGCTGTTTCAGGTTCTGCTGTCATTACTAAGCTGATTGATATGGAAGCCAACCTGACAGACTCTGAAAGAGAAGCTCAAATTCGTCTAGATGCTGATCAATATATTCCTTACCCGTTATCTGAAGTTAATTTAGACTTTGAGGTAATTGGCCCATCGCCTGTTAATAGTGCATTGGTACAGGTTTTATTAGCGGCATCAAGGTCAGAGAATGTGGAGCAGCGAGTAGACGCCTTAGCTTTTGGTGGTTTTGACACCAAAATTATGGATATTGAGTCACATGCTATAGAACGGGCATTCCAGTTGATTGAAAATACGCTTCCAAACGCGCCAAATGTTATTGGTTTAGTCGATATTGGTCATACTCACACCACCTTATATGTTGTTAAGGATGGAGAGTTCGTTTACAGCCGTGAACAGCTTTTTGGTGGCGCTCAATTGACCGACTCAATTCAAACTAAATATGGCATGACATTTGAAGAGGCTACATTTAACAAGCGTGAGATGAATCTGCCTGATAATTATCGAAGTGAAGTGCTAGTGCCGTTTATGGAAAGCTTAATTCAACAAATTACTCGTTCGCTACAGTTCTATTTTTCATCCAGCCAATATACAAATGTGGATCATATTGTATTGTGTGGGGGCAGTGCCTCCCTACCAGGCTTAGTAACTATGGTAGAGCAAAAAATTGGGACAGAGGCTACCCTTGCTAATCCCTTTACTAATATGACGATTGATCCGAGCATAAACAGCGAACAGCTGGCTATTGATGCGCCTGGATTAATGGTGGCTTGCGGGCTAGCGTTAAGGAGTTTTGACTAATGGCACGCATTAATCTATTGCCTTGGCGTGAACAATTACGTGAACGTAGAAACAAAGAATTTATAACCCTAGTTATTGCGAGCTTATGTTTAACCATTGCCGTTGCCTTCGGAGTATGGACTTATTTTAATAAGGCATTGGCAGATCAAAATCTAGCCAATGATCACATTAGTGCAGAAAATAAGAAACTAGACGACAAGCTGGCAGAAATAGCTATCTTAGAGCAACGCCGTGAGGAGATTATCTCGCGTATGCGGGTCATTCAAGATTTGCAAGGCAAACGCCCTCTTCCTGTAAGAGTGTGGGACGATGTTGCTAAAGCAGTTCCTGAGGTTATGTATTTAATCTCCTTTCAACGTGAAGGTGATATGTTAACTTTTACAGGGCGAGCCGATAACCCTAATATCGTGTCTAAACTGGTAAGAAATTTAGATGCAAGCCATTGGCTAGCAGATTCTAAAGTTAAGTTTATAAAACAAAATGTGAATGCTTATGAAAGCGTTGAGACTAAAGAGATTAAAGGGGATGAAGAAACTGAAGGTAGACCCATTTATCCAGAAGACAGCTATATAGAGTTTGTAGTAACGTCGCAGGTTGTGACTGCTGCTGAAGGCAGAAAAGCGCTAGAGGCTGATGATTCTAATATAGCACCTGAGCCTCAAAAAGAAATAGGAGGCAACTGATGATAAGACGCCCGTACAAACAGTCTACCTACGCTACCCCTTCTAATGGACGCCAGACTAAAAGCTTTCAAGATTTTTTGCATAGCATACAAAATCTTGATACTGAGAACTATGGCAGTTGGCCTATTGCGATTAAAGTTTTTGTGATTCTCTTGTTGCTTGTTTTGATAGCTTCTCTCGCTTTTGCCTTTCCTATTAAGAGTAAAATTGACGAAATTAAAGCCGCAGAAGCTCGGCAACAGACCTTACTTCAAGTGTACCGTGAAAAAGAATCTAAAGCCCGTCATCTTGATGAATATAAACAGCAAGTTGCACAAATGGATATTGAATTTAAAGAGCTGTTAAATCAACTGCCTAAAGAAACACGAGTGTCTGAGCTTGTGACTGGTATTAACATGACCGGTATTGGCAGTAATATCCGTTTTAAAGATATTTCTATTGAACCAGAAATAGATCAAGAGTTATTTATCGAGCAGCCTATTCGCATTGAAGCGGTTGGGGAATATCATCAATTTGGCGCTTTTCTTAGCGGGCTTGCGGCACTACCTCGTATTATTACTTTGCATGATTTCGAAGTAAATAACCCTCAACCTTCTCTGGATACTTTGCCTGAGCTAATCCTGATTCTAAATACAAAAACATATCGTTCTAAAGCATTGGCTGATCCTATCTCAAATGCTTCTCAAGAAGATACGGCGCAGGGAGAATAACTAATGATAATTCAACACTATTCTGTGCCTCAAGAGCTAACCAATAGGCATACTAGGAAATCAACTTCCGCCGTCAAATATAATGTAACTAACGCAGAGACTAATAAATCAGCCGTAACTTTGGCATTGGGCATTCGAGTTATGCAAAAATTTTGCATCCATCACATTAAACACTTTGATAAGGCGTTTAAAAAATGGCTTGCGCTTTCTCTTTTGATAGGTATTGTAGGGCTCTCTGGCTGTACAGATAGAGTCATGTTGGCTAGTGATAAGATGGCTGAGATTCGTAATTCTAAGTCTCA
The DNA here is from genome assembly GCF_057396285.1 of Psychrobacter sp. CX97. Classification (NCBI taxonomy): domain Bacteria; kingdom Pseudomonadati; phylum Pseudomonadota; class Gammaproteobacteria; order Moraxellales; family Moraxellaceae; genus Psychrobacter; species Psychrobacter sp. CX97. The sequence continues at coordinate 64,828 of NZ_JBXYJE010000007.1, forward strand.
GCCTGTTGAGCCAGTACCAAAACCTATCTTGGTTGATGATTATGTGTATGATGCGTCAGAACTGCGTAGCCCTTTCATGCCACCAAGCTTATTAAGCAAACAACAGGTAATAGATAGTAATAGTGGTGTCACACCAGACCCTACGCGTGAGAAAGAAGCGCTTGAGGCATTTGAGCTATCACAATTGGTTTACCGAGGTAGTGTGATCTCTCCAGAAGGGGTAGAGTTTGGGCTTATTCAACGACCAGATGGTGTAGTAGACAGTGTTAAAGTGGGGGATTACATGGGTATGAACCATGGCCGTATCGTTGAGATTACAGCGACCCAAATAAATCTTATCGAAATTGTGCCTGATAACCGTGCAGGATATGTAGAGAAACCTGCTTCTGTGGTGTCACCTATCTAACAGTGTTTTTAAGGACAAATAATAATGACAGTATTAAACAAAGGTATTAGCCACAGCAGTTTGACACCTTCTTATCTGATGATGAGCATTGCTGCCACGAGTATAACGATGGTAAGTGTTAATGCCTATGCTAATCAAACATTGACATCGTTGAGTGTGGTGCAGCCCTCTAAACAGACCACTCAATTACGTTTGGATTTTGATGCGCCTCCAGTCATTCCAGAAGCCTATCAACTTGAGAACCCAGATCGTCTTGTTCTTGATTTTAATCAGGTAAGTAATGATTTGCCTTCACGATATAATGAGATAAATCAAGGGGTAGTGACAGATATTACAACCTTAAATAATGAGGAAACTACAAGGTTGATTGTTGGATTGACCAGTCTTAAAAATAAAGAGTTTACCACGCTAGCAGAGGGCAACTCCCTTTTAGTTAATATTGCAAATACTGATGCAAATAACAATTTTAATAACAATGCACTAAATAACAATGCAGGTGCCCAGACCAGTACCAATACATCGCTATCGCCACTAGCAGGACAGCAGTCTGTACAAAACGTTTCTCCAGCGCAGACAAATAATGTGGAGTCGCCTCAAGACTCCCGCATTGCTTATAGTATCGATACTGCTGAGACACCAGCGTATGTAGAATCGACATTGTCACCTGCATCAACGCCTGGTTTTATTCAGCAAAACATAAATGCAGTGAATCAACCAAAAGCTCAAGCAAATCAAGATCAGAAAAGTCAGAGTAGTACCGATAAAACGATGGTGGTTAGAGTTAATCCGCTTTTAAACCCTGCCAGTGCCACGTATGTTAGTCAAAAGTATAATTATAATGGCGTGACTAATGTTTCTTATACTGGAAGTTCAGAGGGCGGCGGTTCAATTAATATTGGTATTGCTAATGAAAGTATTCCGGTAGATATTCAACGTCAAGGTAATAAAATTGTGGTGCGAGTGACAGGTGCGACGGTGCCACCAAATCTTGTGCGCCAACATAATGTGAGTGGCGGCCTCGTCTCTTCGGTTAATGCTAGAAATAATGGTAAAAACGGCATTATTACTATTGCTATGGGTAGTGACTTTGAATATCAAGCATTTCAGTCTGGCACTCAAGTTAATATTACAGTTAAGCCGCCGAAGTTATTACGTGAGCCCACCTTGGAGGAAAAACAATATACGGGCGAGACACTTTCCGTAGACTTCCAGAATGTTGCAATACGTAATGTGTTGCATCTATTGTCTCAGTTTACCGAGCTGAATATCGTGGCAACTGACAGTGTTACTGGCGATATTACCCTAAATCTTATCAATGTGCCTTGGGATCAGGCTTTAGATATTATTTTAAAAAGCAAGAACTTGGCCATGCGTACTAATGGTAATGTTATCTATGTAGCGCCAGCATTAGAGCTTGCTGAACAGGAGCATAAGGAGTTAGAACAACAACAAAAAGTCAAGGACTTCTTGCCACTGCGCACCGAGTACATTCGTTTAAGCTATGCTAAGGGAGAGGATGTGCTTAACTTGATTGCCGATGGCAGAAACTCGGATAGTAATATTGATAATGAAAGAGGAAGTTTATTGTCTGAACGTGGTACGGTAACAGTTGATGCGCGTACAAACACACTTATTGTTCAAGATACTTCAGATAGTATTGAAAATGTACGCGCCCTTATCTCTAAAATTGATATTCCTGTCCGCCAAGTCATGATCGAAGCCCGAATTGTCAGTGCAACAGATAACTTTAGTAAAGAATTAGGAGTTAAATGGGGGATATTGTCTAATGGCGTGGCAAACAACAGTGATTTATTAGTGGGTGGCAGCGATCAAACACTCGCTGATCTTAAAGACTTTACTATGGAAACCACAACTATAAATGGACAACAGGTAAGTTATCCCACCTATACTATTAATCGTCCGGAAAACTTAAATGTCGACTTAGGGGTAGCAAATCCAGCTGGTCGTATTGCCTTTGGTTTGCTAAGTATGTCTGATCTAATGATCGACCTTGAACTATCGGCTATGCAAGCAGATGGTCGAGGGGAAGTTATCTCTTCCCCAAGAATTTTAACCATGGATAAGCAAACTGCAAAAGTAGCTTCAGGTACACAAATTCCGTATCAGGAAGCCTCCGCTAGTGGCGCAACTTCCACAAGTTTTGTAGAGGCAGCATTGAGCTTAGAGGCAACCCCTAACATCACGCCCGATGGTAAAATTGCGTTAGAGTTGAATATTCAAAATGCGACACCAACAAGCTTAGCGGTAAATGGGGCTGTGGCAATCTCTAAAGATTCATTAACTACCAACGTGATTGTTGAAGATGGACAAACTATTGTATTAGGCGGTATTTTCCGTAATCAGACCAGTAATGGTGTTGAAAAAGTTCCTTTCTTGGGCGACCTTCCTTATGTCGGTCGCTTATTTAGAAATGATAAGCGTAGTAATGAAAAACAAGAGTTGCTTATTTTTGTGACGCCAAAACTGCTTACAGATGGTGTCACTCGACTCAATTAGAATGCCTTGACTTCTTGGACAAAATTATGATTGGTCTAGTAGTATTTTGATTGAATTTATAAAATTCAAGGGCAGTTCTTAAGGAGCTGTCCTTTTTTATGGTAATTTAGGTCAGCGTAGCTTACGCAATACTGATAGAGTTAAATTATTAAACGGATAGTGAGTCAATGACAGACTGGCTACGCTGGTATGCTTGATTAATGTACGCCGTAACCCGTTTTTACTCGCCTCACTTGTATCAATTTTATTTTTGTTCCACTATATGTATTTATAATGTATTGATATTTAGCACTGATAAAGAATGTATTAATGATAAAAGCAGGCTTTAACTTAATGCAATTATAGTAGCTAAATGCCTGTATAATTTAAAAATTTATTTGAGAGAGGCCTAATGCAAGCAGCTTTACCATCATTATTTATTGTAGGGCCCATGGGAGCTGGGAAAACCACTGTAGGGAGACTATTGGGTAGATATTTTGGGTGTAACTTTATTGACAGCGACCATTATATCATTGAGCAAACAGGCGCAGATATTGCTTGGATCTTTGAAAAAGAAGGTGAAGCTGGGTTTCGAGCTAGAGAAGCTCGGGCCATTAAAGAGCTGACAGCCTTGCCTAATATAGTATTAGCAACGGGTGGTGGTGTGGTCATGCACCCACAAAATCGCGAATGTCTTAAGCAAAATGGTATCACAATTTATCTGCAAGCAAGTGTTGATGTCCAAATGAAAAGAACGGCAAAAGATAAATCTAGACCCTTATTAAACACCCCAAATCCTCGTGAAGTTTTGCAATCCTTGTATGATATAAGAGACCCACTGTATCGAGAAGTAGCCGATATTGTGGTTGCTACAGGTGATGGTTATCCTAAATATATGATGAACAAAGTGGTTCAAGAGTTATGCCATAAATACCCAGATATTTTTAATCAAGATTAAGCCATTTAACAGTGCTTTATGGCAGTACTCAACTGAAACCTAATTGCTCAAGCAAATGACTCCACGCTTTTCTTACCGTATTCATGGGTTAACCATCCTATAATAACAAGAGGATTGAATGCAAAAATAAACCCAGCTAAAAACTGCGTCACTCTATCCAAGATAACTATATATCTATATCCGAGAAAACTATGACCACTAACCTAACGGTACATACTCAAAGTCACGATTACCCGATTCAAATTACCAGTCAGTCGCAAATGGCATTACAGATTGAGCCTTATATTAAAGGCAATCAAGTCATGATAGTAACTAATGAGACCGTTGCTCCACTGTATTTACATGCGCTGTTATCGGAACTTAAAAAAACGCATAACGTGATGCATATCATTTTGCCAGACGGTGAACAATATAAAAACCAGCATCATATTAATCTGATTTATGATGCTTTGATGGATAACCATTGTAGCCGTGATGTTACGCTTGTAGCGCTTGGAGGTGGGGTTATTGGTGATATGACAGGTTTTGCTGCTGCTTCGTTTATGCGGGGGGTTAACTTTATTCAGATACCGACAACTTTATTATCACAAGTTGATTCAAGCGTTGGTGGTAAAACAGGCATCAATCATCCTAAAGGTAAAAATATGATTGGGGCATTTTGGCAACCTCGTATGGTGCTTGCTGATATGCACACTTTAACGACTTTGCCTAACCGTGAGCTATCTGCCGGTATTGCGGAAGTCATTAAGTATGCCCTGATTATGGATGTGAGTTTTTTAACTTGGTTAGAGGCGAGTATAGCCTCGCTTATGGCACGGGATGAAGCCACATTGGCTGAAGCAGTCGCGCGATGTTGCCAGTATAAAGCAGATATTGTTGCTCAGGATGAACGTGAATCTGGTAAACGTGCCCTGCTTAACTTTGGTCACACATTCGGTCACGTGATTGAGACTCATGAGGGTTATGGTAGATGGTTACATGGAGAGGCAGTCGCTGCGGGTATGGTGCAAGCCGCCAAATTGTCTCAAAAGATGGGTTGGATCAGTGAAGACGATGTTCAGCGTATATGCGATGTATTGCTTGCAGCAGGGTTACCCATATTACCACCAAATATCGAATGTAGAACAGCGCTACAATTAATGCAGCATGATAAAAAAGTTAAGTCAGGACAACTCAGGCTGATTTTGTTAAAATCTCTTGGAGAAGCTATTGTTACTGCAGATTTTGATCAAAAATGTCTAGAAGAAGTTTTAAGTGAGTAGCCGTTATTTATGATAACTTTAGTTACTATAGTTAAAGAGCTTTAAAATAGTTAAAGAGCTTTAAAATCAATACTAGGCAGTCGAGTGACAGCACTGCTATTATAGACGAAAATAGCCAATTGTAGATTGTAAACACGGGTTACAAGTATTATTTAGTGACAATATCAGCTCCAAACATCTAATTATTTATTGAAAATTAATGGATTTGCTCTATGGCAAACACACAAAGCACTACGCCTAACCAATCTAATGCAACTAAAAAGCGTGTTATCACAAGTATCTGGCTTATTATGGCACTATTGTCGGGCGTTACTGCTTTGGCACTTTGGATGTTTAGCTCAGCGCCTGCTTTTAACGAAGCCAAAGTGACAAAAGAGGAAGAAAAAATCGATGAGGTAACCTCGTCTAATATTGGCAGGATTAAGAGTATTGATGGGCTTAATGAGTTGGATAACGCCGTTCAGCCCATCTCATTTGATGCGCTAGTGAGAGATTTGCGTGACTATCCTCCAGAATTTAAAGATGCTAAGTTTTTTAAAAAGCACAAAGGCGAGTGGACGGTTCAAGTAATGGATGTCTCAGAGCATGAGATTATTACGGACTACCTTAATACACGTGATGACAGAGAAAAATTTGCTTATTTTCGTTATCGAGATGATGATAATCAAGCACGCTATTTATTGACCTACGGCATGATGAGGTCGCCGCAACTGGCAATGGGAACAGCAAAAACAATTAATTTTGATTTGCCAGCAAACGTTACCGTATTGCCTGAAGAAGTTGATGTATATTTAGATTTAATTGAAAATTACGAATTATCGCCACCAATTAAAGACTTATCAACAAATCGTGCGAGGAAGATTAAACTGCAGCCTACCAAGCGTGAGCTTGAAGTAAGAACTCAATCGACCCGTAATAATGAGCCAAAACTTGAGTCTCAAGAACAAAGTAATATGAGTGCTCAAAGTTCAAACTCTTCTAATAATGGGACCGCTAGTCAACATGTAGAACAGAAGCCAATCAGAGATTCTAAAGATACGAGCGACGTCCTCTCTGTTCAAGAGCAAAGAAAAATAGATCAACAAGTGGTAGATTCAGGTAATAGCAATAATAATGCTACCAATAAAGGTCTTACTCCAACAGATAACAACCAATCTTCCAAAAATCCCATTATTAATAAAGAAACCAAACCAAAAGTCGCTGAGCCAGCCAAACCTAGTGAGAAAAAAATGACCAAAGAAACTGATAGTTCAGGTTCAAGTTCAGCTTCACAGGCAAAAGATGTTGATAAAATTAAGCAGCTCATTGACCAAAAAACACAGTAGCCGTGTCCGAGTGACGAGAAGTGTGTAGTAGATAAGTCATAAAACGTAAGGTTAAGCTCAGTATTTTTTATGCTTTCCCACAGTTTTATGCCTTATCCGCTATTGTAGTACGCTATTAATACCCTCTTTTTTTCGTCTAACTTCCTCCCTTATTCGCCCTCTTTTTATTCATATAGCTAATTGTTAACGCTTGATAATAAAAAGATTATGAGTTAAAAAATACTCATAAAACTCAAATTTCACTGGATTTTAGATGCGTGTTTCTCTAATATGTTTGTGTGATGTTTCGTGGTGTTATCGCAGGTATTTAATGAATTGATAGTGGTTCTCGTTTTATCTATTCAACCAGATTATTGTTGAGTCTCTAATACTTACCATCGATTGCGCTACTATTGCAAATGCTAATATTGGGTAAGTAGGCGTCAACTAAATAGTAAAGCCTCTACTATATTTTTACTTAATCTCACTTAAGATGTTGCTTGGCTTAGATCTCATTAAGTAAGTCACTTACAAAATAAGTCACTTACAATAAGTCGTTTTTAACACTGAGTTAAGAAGCCAAACTTGTTGTGCAGCATTGTTTGATATGGTAAAGCTAAATAGCTAAATATTTATGTATGATTGCATATTTTGATGAAAAGTAAAGTATAGGCCAGAGCTGAAATCCACTCAATTTTACCAATAGGGTTTAATATATTTTTGCCAGCTCCACGATATAGTCAGTACTGCATTCAGGTCTGCTATTACCATCCAGCATATTCATTTTGTAGTGCTTTAATAGCAATACGCAAGTACAAGTAAAGGACAAGCCATGACTGTGAATTTAAATGCCAACCCTTCTGCAAGCAACGATACGCCTATCCGCACTCAACCATCTATTTTAGAGCAGCAAACCTATCTTGCTTCACCGAACGAATTTAAAGACAACTGTGGTTTCGGTCTTGTGGCTCATATAGAGGGCACGCCAAGTCATCATTTGGTTAAAACAGCGATTCATAGTTTGAGTTGCATGACTCACCGTGGGGGTGTTGCTGCTGATGGCAAAACAGGTGATGGCTGTGGTTTACTACTCGCTAAACCAGTAGATTTTTTTAACGCTGTAGCAAATGAGTTAAATATTGAGCTCACTGAAAACTTTGCCGTAGGGATGGTATTCTTAAATCTTGATAATGAGCTAGCGACACATAGTCAAGAGGTTTTAAATCAAGAAATTGCTGCTCAAGGTCTGACAGTTGCTGGCTGGCGAGACGTGCCTGTTGATTTGTCTATAGTTGGTCAAATTGCTCGCGAGTCATTGCCTCAGTTTAAACATGTATTTGTTAATGCTGACAGCGATTTATCTGCTGAAGACTTTAATCGTAAGCTATACGTAGCACGGAAAAAAGCAGAGTTGGCGTTAACTGAAGATCCTCTTTTCTACGTCACTTCCCTAAATTGCCAAACTGTAATTTATAAAGGTTTGGTAATGCCGTCAGACTTGCCAGCTTTTTATAGCGATTTACAAGATACGCGTTTGCATTCACATATTGTGGTATTCCATCAGCGCTTCTCAACCAATACCTTGCCGCGTTGGCCGCTCGCTCAGCCCTTTCGTTATTTAGCACATAATGGCGAACTAAATACGATCACGGGTAACCGCAATTGGTCAGTAGCACGAACCCCAAAATTAGAGACAGAGAAGTTACCAGAAATTACAAAGCTGCACCCTTTAGTTAACCGTACCGGTTCTGACTCTTCAAGCTTAGATAATATGCTAGAAGTATTAATTTCAGGGGGTATGAGTTTATTCCACGCCATGTCAATTTTAGTCCCACCAGCTTGGCAGAATGTCGATAGTATGGACATGGACTTACGTGCTTTTTATGAGTTTTACTCACAGCATATGGAGCCGTGGGATGGTCCAGCAGGTCTGGTCATTCAGGATGGTCGATATGCTGTGTGTATGCTTGACCGCAACGGTTTGCGTCCGTCACGTTGGGTAACTACCAAAAATGGTTATATTACAGTTGCCTCAGAGGTTGGCGTATGGGATTATGAGCCAAATGATGTGATAGCGAAAGGCCGTGTCGGGCCAGGCCAAATGCTTGTTATTGATACCTTAAATGGTGAAGTTCTGGATGATAAGGTGATCGGTAATCGACTGAAAAAGGCGCATCCATATCGCAAATGGTTACGTGAAGAAGCCACACGTGTGCGGGATAGTGAACAAGTTGAAGAAAAGCTGCTTGAACAAGGCATTCGTGGTGAGCCACTAAAAGCCTTGCAAAAGATGTTTAATATTACCAGTGAAGAGCGTACAGAAATCATTCGTCCGAATGCTGAAAATGGTCAAGAGCCCGTAGGCTCTATGGGTGATGACACGCCTGTAGCGGTGTTGTCTAAACAGGTACGTAATGTGGCCGACTTCTTCCGTCAGCAGTTTGCTCAGGTAACCAACCCACCCATCGACCCGTTACGCGAATCAATTGTGATGTCATTGCAAACCTGTTTGGGTGCTGAGACAAATATCTTCAAACCAACGCCGCGTGATGCACATCGTATTATTTTATCGTCACCGGTATTATCACCCAGTAAGATGCAACAAATAGAAGGGCTTGAAGATCCTGCTTTTTTAAGTGAGCGCATTGATATTAACTATGATGAGTCGTTAACGCTTGATACGGCGATTAAACAAATATGTGAGCAAGTAGAAAAAGCAGTACTGGATAACAAGACGATTATTATCTTGTCAGATAAAGCCATCGAAAAAGGTAAAATGCCTGCGAATGCCATTATGGTTACTGGTGCTGTACACCATTATCTAATTGAAAAAGGTCTGCGTGCAGATGCTAACTTAATCATTGAGACGGGTATTGCACGTGATTCTCATCAAGTGGCTGTGTTGATTGGTTTTGGTGCAACGTGTGTCTATCCGTATCTGGCCTATGATGTTATCTCTGATTTAGTGGCGTCAGGTGAGCTACTGGGTGATCCCCTACAAGCGCGTGCTAACTTTCGCAAGGGTATCGATAAAGGCTTGCTTAAAATCTTATCAAAAATGGGTATCTCGACCATTGTCTCTTATCGCGGAGCGCAGTTATTTGAAGCGATTGGCTTGTCTGAGGAGGTAGTAGACCTTTGCTTTAAAGGTGTGCAGAGTCGTATTAAAGGGGCGACGTTTACTGATTTAGCCAAAGATCAAGCGCTGTTAGCTAAGAATGCGTTTAGTCGTCGCACACCAATTGATCAAGGTGGCATGCTAAAGTTTGTTTTTAATAAAGAATATCATGCGTTTAATCCTGATGTCATTAATACATTACATAAAGCAGTGCGCACTGGTAATTTCGAAAATTATCGTGCTTATGCGGAACTGATTAATAAGCGTCCAGTTGCCACACTTCGTGATTTATTGCGTCTAAAAACAAACAACAGTATAGATATTGAAGACGTTGAAAGCATTGATGATATTTTACCACGCTTTGATTCTGCCGGTATGTCATTGGGTGCACTATCTCCAGAAGCCCATGAATCAATTGCTATGGCAATGAATGCCATTGGAGGTCGGTCTAACTCAGGGGAAGGTGGCGAAGATCCCGCACGTTATGGCACCATGCGCAACTCAAAAATTAAACAAGTTGCTTCTGGACGTTTTGGTGTCACTCCTGCCTATCTACGCTCGGCGGAAGTTATGCAGATTAAAGTTGCACAGGGTGCTAAGCCGGGAGAAGGTGGTCAGCTACCAGGTGGTAAGGTTAACTCTTTGATTGCTCGTTTGCGCTATTCTGTACCGGGCGTTACCTTAATTTCGCCGCCACCACACCACGATATTTATTCTATTGAGGATTTAGCGCAGCTTATTTTTGATTTAAAGCAGGTTAATCCAGAAGCATTGGTATCGGTTAAGCTGGTATCTCGCCCAGGTGTGGGAACGATTGCAACAGGTGTTGCAAAAGCATATGCTGATTTAATTACTATTTCTGGTTATGATGGGGGGACAGCAGCGTCGCCATTATCGTCTATTCATCATGCTGGCTCGCCATGGGAGTTAGGTCTGGCAGAAGCTCAGCAGTCGCTACGTGTGAATGGTCTACGCGATAAAGTGCGTGTACAGACTGATGGTGGTCTTAAAACAGGTTTAGATGTCGTTAAGGCAGCGATATTAGGCGCTGAAAGCTTTGGTTTTGGTACAACACCTATGATTGCGGTAGGCTGTAAGTATTTACGTATTTGTCATTTGAACAACTGCCCAACAGGTGTTGCAACCCAAAAAGCACATTTACGTGATGAACATTTTATTGGCGAAGCTGAAATGTTGATAAACTTTTTTAAGTTTATTGCCACAGAGACTCGAGAGTGGCTCGCGGCGCTCGGCGTACGAAGCATGGAAGAGTTGGTGGGTCGTACAGATTTATTAGAGTTGTTAGAAGGCACTACGGATAAGCAAAAAAATCTTGACCTATCGCCATTGTTGCGCAGCCATCCAGCGGCAGAAGGGATGCCGCAAACCTGTCAAGTAGCGCGTAATGAGCCTTTTGATAAAGGCTTGCTTGCTGAGAGGATGGTTGATGACATGATTGTTGCAATTCGCCAAGGCAAAGGCGGTAGCTTTAGTTATCAGGTGGGCAACTGTGACCGTTCAATTGGTGCTCGAATTTCAGGTGAAATTGCTCAAGTTTGGGGTAACCTAGGCATGTCCGATAAACCGATTAATTTGCATTTATCTGGTACAGCGGGACAAAGCTTAGGGGTGTGGAACGCTGGTGGACTTAATATCGAACTTGAAGGCGATGCTAATGATTATGTTGGTAAAGGTATGGCTGGAGGCGAGATTGTTATTTACCCTCCAAAAGGATCTACATTTGCCACGCAAGAAACAGCCATCATAGGTAACACCTGCCTATATGGTGCAACTGGTGGTAAATTATATGCAGCGGGTACCGCAGGTGAGCGTTTTGCAGTACGTAATTCTGGCGCTCATGCCGTTGTTGAAGGTGTTGGCGACCATTGCTGTGAATACATGACTGGTGGAGTTGTTACAGTGCTAGGCAAAACAGGACTCAACTTCGGTGCAGGCATGACGGGTGGGTTTGCATTTGTTCTAGACTTAGACAATACTTTCTTTGATCGCTGTAATCATGAGTTGATTGATTTGCATCGCATTTCAAGCGAACAAACAGAAGAGCATCGTATTTACTTGAAGCATATTATTGAAACATATGTTGAAAAAACGGGCAGTGTTTGGGCTCAGCATATTTTAGCGGATTTTGAACACTATATTCGCAAAGTATTCTTGGTGAAGCCAAAAGCCGCTAATGTCGCCTCTTTGTTAAGAAGTACGACGGCAGACCCGCAGTAATAGATCTACAATAATACAAACCCCAGATTTATAGAAGGTTTTTAATTTGCCAATTTAAGACATTAGCATAAATGAGGATAGTTACTTGATGCCCATAAGTGATAACTATACAAATTGGCTAAGTATCTAACTGTTTATTTGGGTAGTTATATTGACATTGTCAAATCAGCCCAAGCATATTTTGTCCCAAGATTTTCAACCTTGCGGCAGGTATTACGAATAATAGACAAGTGCTAAATGCAGATAAGCTCTCGGTTTGTTTTTACGTAATACCCACTTTAGGAGAAAGATACGTAATGAAGCGCATTCATAATGATTTTCAATTTTTGGACGTACCACGTAGTGATCCAGATAAAAAAGACATGGTCACTCGCTCCACTGAGTTTGTGGAGATTTATACACCCTTTGAACCGAAAGAAGCCTCCGAGCAAGCACACCGATGCTTAGAATGTGGTAATCCATATTGTGAATGGAAATGTCCAGTTCATAATTATATCCCTAACTGGTTGAAGTTAGCGACTGAGGGACAAATTTTCCAAGCTGCTGAGCTTTGTCATCGTACGAACACACTCCCTGAAGTTTGTGGACGAGTTTGTCCGCAAGATAGACTTTGTGAAGGTGCCTGTACCTTAAATGATGGATTTGGGGCAGTGACTATTGGTAATGTGGAAAAGTACATCAACGACACAGCCTTTGCACTAGGTTGGCGTCCTGACATGAGTGGCGTTGAGTGGACAGATAAAAAAGTAGCGGTTATTGGGGCAGGTCCAGCGGGTCTTGGTTGTGCCGATATTCTGGTTCGTAGCGGTGTCAAGCCTGTAGTGTTTGATAAGCGCCCAGAGATTGGTGGACTGCTAACCTTCGGCATTCCAGAATTCAAAATGGAAAAGGACGTAATGCGCAATCGTCGTGAGGTGTTTGAAGGTATGGGTATAGAGTTTCGGCTTAATACCGAAATTGGTAATGATGTTTCCATTGAAGAGTTGATGGAAGAGTATGATGCTGTTTTTATGGGCATGGGTACTTATACCTATATGCGTGGTGGTTTTGCAGGTGAAGAGCTAGAAGGTGTTTATGATGCACTGGACTACTTGATTGCAAATGTAAACCGTTGTAATAACTGGGAAGAAAATCCTGAAGAGTACATCGATTTAAAAGATAAGAGAGTAGTAGTACTTGGGGGTGGTGATACCGCTATGGACTGTAACCGTACTGCTATTCGCCAAGGAAGTGAAAAAGTAATTTGCGCTTATCGCCGTGATGAAGAGAACATGCCAGGCTCTGTGAAAGAGGTGCAAAACGCCAAAGAAGAAGGGGTTGAGTTTCTATTCAATCGTCAGCCAACAGAGATTATTGGCTTAAATGGTAAGGTTATTGGTGTTAAAGTTGTGACAACACAGCTTGGTCAGCCGGATAACCGTGGTCGTCGTCGACCTGAGCCTATTCCTAATTCAGAGCAAGTTATTGAGTGTGATGCGGTCATTATGGCATTCGGATTCCGCCCTAGCCCGGCGCAATGGTTTGAAACCATCGATATTGCTATGGATGATTCAGGTAGAGTATTGGCTAAAGAACATCAAGAGTTCAAATTTCAGACACAAAACCCTAAGATTTTTGCAGGAGGCGACATGGTGCGCGGTTCTGACTTGGTGGTTACTGCTATTTGGGAAGGACGTGAAGCTGCAAAAGGTATCTTGGATTATCTTGAGGTTTGATATGCAAGCGATTGATTAAAGTCAGCATCTGTTTTTATCTAAAGTCTGTATAAAACTTAATAGGTCTATATGTGAGTTATATATAGCCCTTACCAGTTTGCTAATTTGTGACTTTTTTGATAAAAAACCCTCGTTATTGAGGGTTTTTTATCTTCTAACTATTACTGTCTATTTTTTTAATGCTAATATCTTCTTGCACAAACTATGCTAGAGTCTAGGTATGCTAAAGTATGGTCAAAATAATTCTCAACAGTTACTCCAGTATCTTTTAACTTTTTTGGTGTACCTGATTTAATCAATAGTGACTATCAGCAGTCCTAATTTTTGAATGTTCAACCAATCCTAATCATTAATGATAATAATTTGTAGTCATTGCAACCCCCGCATCTCGCATATAAATATCTTAAACGTTAATGGGCGGGGCTGACACGCCTAAATTAAATGAGTTATAGAGATTAATACCTTTAAACAAACGTCTAAATTGAATAAGTCGAGTGGTATGATGACGAGCAGTACTGACAATGATAACTCTAATCTACCTGATTGGGCTAAGGCTCTTTACACTCTAGCAAACTTATATCATGTTGATAACAAACTGTATCGTAGTGAACAGTTAGAAGCTCATGAAGCGGTATTACTGACCAAATACCAAATAGATGCCGTTATAAATTTGCGTTTTTTTATTCGTAATCATAATGAAAAACGCTTTGCTTCATTACCTGAGTTGCAAGCAGTAGAGTTTTATAATTATCCGCTGATGCCTTGGTATGTCTCTTATCAGAGTATTGCTGAAATTTTATATCACATTCGTCAGCTTCAAAATCGTGGTAAATCTATTTTAGTTCACTGTTTGCATGGTGCTGATCGTACTGGCATTATTATCGCTATGTATCGGATAGTACTGCAAGGTTGGTCGATTAGTCATGCTAAGGAAGAAATGATTCAGGGAAACTTTGGTTACCATGTTATATGGCGAAACCTTGAAAGTATGCTCAATGAATGTGAAGTAGAAAGAGTGCGCCAAGCGTATTATGAGAAGTATACAATGCACAAAAAAAATGCTCTCAAATCAAAAGCTAATTGAACGAGAGTATTATGAATGTGCAACACTAGATAATGGTATTACCTTTGAATTAGTATGAAATGAATTATTTTGTATTCGAAGTTTTTTTTAGTGATAAGTTCATAAGTTTGGTTTGACTCAATAATTTTAGTTTAAAATTTATAGTATTTAACCATTTAACTATTTAACCATTTAAACAGGGATAAATACTGTTGAATTTGCAGTTATATGAAGCCCAATTTGGTAAGAAACACAAAATCAATATATAAGAGACCTTATTATGTCATTAAACAACAAGTTAGAACGACCGAAAACAGGAAAGGAGGCCTTACAGTGGCTTGTTCGTGGCAACACAAGATACGTCGAGAGCCTGACACAAACGGAACAAAAAGTACAAAATCGTCCAGAGCTGGTTAAGGAGCAAAATCCATTTGCTATTATATTAGGATGTTCTGATGCTAGGGTGCCTGTTGAGATTGTATTTGATCAAGGTTTAGGAGATTTGTTTGTTATTCGAGTAGCGGGTAATATTGTCGCACCGTCTCAAATTGGCTCAGTTGAATTTGCGGTTGAGAAGTTTGGCACCCGTTTGGTGGTGGTTCTTGGTCATTCACATTGCGGAGCGGTCACTGCTTGTGTTGAAGCCCTTATTAATCCTGAGCAAAATTACTCGCCAAATCTACAGTCGATTGTCGATCGTATCCGTCCTAGTGTCTATAACCTACACGAACTTGCGACAGCAACTGGTTTGGATATAGATGCAGATGAGCTCATCAAACGCTCAATTCAAGCTAATACGCGTATGTCAGTCAGTCAGTTAAAGCATGGCTCTCGCTTATTAGAGGATATGAGTAAATCAGGTGACCTGTTAATTGTCGGTGCAGAGTACGATTTGGAAACAGGTAAAGTTGAGTTTCTAAGCACCTAATATTTTTTAAATGACGAGTGTTAATAAGGATTATATTATGACAGCTGAATACACTAATCAACCTGAAAACTCCATCAATCTCGATGGTGTGATGCCTATTGCTGCAAGCACTCAAGGCTTTGTATTTAATCATACGATGTTACGGGTAAAAGACCCTAAAGCTTCGCTTGCTTTTTATACTGGCATATTAGGTATGACGCTATTGAACGTCAAAAAGTTTCCTGAAATGAGCTTTGACCTATATTTCTTAGCTAAACTAACGGAGGATGAGCGCAATAATTTACCTGCTGATGAAGAGTTAGCGATGTATGTATTTCGTCAGCGCGGTATTCTCGAGCTTACCCATAATTATGGCACGGAAGAAAAAGCTGATTTTAGCTATCATGATGGCAATAGTGACCCACAAGGGTTTGGTCATATATGCTTTAGCGTGCAAGATTTACCACAAGCTATAGAATGGTTTGATCAAAATAACGTTGAGTTTAAGAAGCGTCCTGAAGAAGGTAGTATGAAAAACATTGCCTTCATTAAAGATGTGGATGGTTACTGGATTGAAATTGTACAAGCAAATTTAATGGGCTAGGGCTGACCTCGTTTATATTTGATTGAAAACATTAACCTATCAAAATCATCCTAAGACATAAAATGGGTATACCCTTTAAAACTATTAAGTTATAAGAATTTGATTCAGTAAATGTTTATTATGAAGAGTATGCCAAAAGTATGTTCGCATAATAACTGATAAGGAGTGATATGCCAGTAGTATCAGAGCAAGTTAGTGATAAAATAGAGCAATATCAGGGTATTGCCTCCGCCGCTAATGGCATGCTATCTGATTTCTTAGATAGAGTGCCTTATTTAGTAGTTGCGACGATTGTTTTGATTATGTTTTGGTTATTGTCTATAGCTTTTAAAAAAATCGTGACTAAAATACTCTCTAAAAATCGCTCGCATCGAAACTTGGTAAAAGTATTTCAGCGTATGGGCGGTGTGATTATCTTGTTTGTGGGCTTCATGATCGCCATGGTTATTGCTATACCAGGATTTACACCAGCCAAATTAGTCGGGGCATTAGGTATTGGCTCAGTGGCTATTGGTTTTGCATTTAAAGATATATTTCAAAACCTATTATCAGGAATTTTATTATTATTATCCGAGCCTTTTCGAATTGGTGATCAAATTATTTCGGGCGAATATGAGGGTACTGTTGAAGATATTAAGGTGAGAGCTACTACAGTTCGTACGTATGATGGTAGACAAGTTGTTATTCCCAACTCTCAGCTATATACCAGTGCTTTGACAGTAAATACAGCATATAAACGTCGACGCTTGGAAATCACTGTAGGCATTGGTTATGACGATGATATACGCACAGCAAAGCAGGTTATATTGGAAGCGTTAGAGAACACTAAGTCAGTATCAAAACTTGCTGAACCCTCTGTCATTGCCAGTGGGTTTGGAGAGTCAAGTATCGATTTAAAAGTAAGATGGTTTATAGATAACGGCACACAAGCAAATAAAGTAGAGTCTATTCATGAGGCCATTGTAGAAATTAAAGACCATCTCGATAATGCTAATATAAACATTCCGTTCCCTATTCGTACGCTAGATTTTAGTAATGGTTCAGCACAAATATTGGCTGAAAAGGTGTTAAAAAATGGATATAGCCATAATACGTAAAATACGTAATATAAGTCATTTTTAGGCACTTATTGGCATGGTAGGCTTTAGGTAAGCGGTAGTTCTATAATGTTACGCTATTAAATATAGGCGCTTGCGGGCTAATCTAAATTCTATTCTATATAGTGATAGCGGCTTTATATATTATCTGGTTTTTCTAAACCTGAAATCGAGTGAGTATTAATTTGGCTTGAATGATTAAACCTATGTCAAAAAGCCCTGAGTCAAATGAATCAGGGCTTTTCTTATAATGTTATCAAATTAATGTGATAACAACTAAATATAGTCTAAAAACTTTTTACTTAGATCGCTATTTACTTTTTTACTTACTCTATCTTTTACTTCTCTTCGGGAACTTTAAACTCTTCATGACAGGACTTGCACGCATCACCCACTGGGCCAAATGCAGGCATAATATCTTCTAGTGATGTTGCAGATTGTGCTGCCGTGTTAAGTTCAGCAGAGAGCTGTTGGAACTCTTCAGCCTTTGCTTTAAAGCCTTCAGCATTAGACCAAACCGCTTCGGTTGCCTCACCTTTGTCATTTGGATCGCTATAATGTACCCATGGGCTTGCTGCATCCTCCGCTAAGAATTTAGCATTTTCTTGAAATACAGCCAAATCAAATGTGTCAGGCGCTTTGACCATGCCACCCATCAGTCCCATAGCGTCCTTCCAATTTTTCATAATATCTTGGCGTGCTTTAACGGCTTCACTTTCAGAACCCATACCGCCGCTGCAAGCGGTTAACGTCATACCAATCGGTAATAATGTGGCTAGCAATAATGATTTTAATTGCATGGCTATTTCCTTAATAGGTTGATAGTTCTAAGTATTAGATATAAATAAATGATATACCTTACTGTATAATAACAAAGGTTAAGAATAAAGATTAAGGTTTAGTGTATTTGTCGTGTTATCTTTTTACACTAGAATAAACTATAGGATATAATTTTCATTATTATTATTTTCAAAGCGCCAATATGCATTGCGCCACAACATAAAAGGAGGGCGACTGATAAATTAGGGTCTAGGAGTTAGTAGCTTACAAAGCCTATCATCGCATATCTAGCCAATTTCTAGGCTTTAAGTAAAAGTCAGTCAATTCATATTCAGGTGTGCCTTTATTTGGCTCATAGCGATATTGCCAGCCTGCTAATGGTGGCATACTGACTAATATTGATTCGATCCGTCCATTACTCTGTAGACCAAATAAGGTGCCTCGGTCATAGACTAGATTGTATTCCACATAGCGCCCACGGCGATAGAGTTGAAATTGTCTTTGCGCTTCGGTAAAGGGGTGTTTTTTACGTTTTTCAAATATCGGAATAATGCCTTCAAGATAGCCTTTACCGACCGCTTGCATAAACTCAAAGCAGGTTTCAAAATCCCAGCCACGGCTATCAAAGTTAACATCATCGTAGAACAAGCCGCCAATGCCTCGTTGTTCGTCACGGTGGCGTAGATAGAAGTATTCATCACACCATTGCTTAAAGTTATCATAAACGGTATCACCAAATGGCGCACATAAATCATGACATACTTGATGCCAATGAACACAGTCTTCTAGAACAGGGTAAAATGGAGTCAAGTCAAAACCACCACCAAACCACCAGATGGGCTCTTCCCCTTCTTTTTCAGCGACAAACAAGCGCACATTAGCATGGCTAGTTGGGACATGAGGATTACAAGGGTGTACGACTAAAGAGACGCCCATAGCCTGAGCAGAGCGACCTGCTATATCAGGATGGCGTGATGTAGCAGAAGCGGGTAAATCCTTTACTTGAATATGACTGAACATGACGCCTGCTTTTTCAATCACTTGACCATCTGCAAGCACACAAGAACGACCACCACCGCCTTCAGGTCGTTCCCAGTCATCTGCTATAAAAGTAGTTGAACCACCACCGTCAGCTTCTTGAGCTTCTAAAGCGGAACATATATTGGCTTGTAGTGAGATCAAAAAGTCTCGCACTTTTTGAAGGTTATCAGCGATTGGTATTGATGCGGTAAGGTCATCATTTTCAGATGGTAACGTCATAGTCTTCTCGCTTTAAAATAGTTTTCGATATCTAATTTTCTATATCTAAATAGTGTTATTACTTAAGACAGTAATGATTAATCCTCAGCGGGCTTAAAAGCCATATTAGTCGCTTCTTCAGAGAAATAATGCCCCATACGGTCGCGTTTAGTATTTAGATATTTGGCATTTAATGGGTTTAGCCCAACAATCAATGGGATTCGTTCAACCACTTCAAATCCTAAGCCTTCTATATAGCTAATCTTATTAGGGTTATTCGTTAACAAGCGAAGTTTTGCAATACCCACGTAATCCAACATTGGCTTGCACATCTCGTATGTGCGCCCATCGGCAGGTAAGCCCAGCATAAGATTAGCATCTAAGGTGTCATGCCCTTGGTCTTGTAAGGCATAAGCTCGAATTTTATTAGCGAGCCCAATACCACGCCCTTCTTGACGCAGATATAAAATTGCGCCATAGCCCTCAGCCTGTATTAACTGCATGGTGGCATTTAGCTGTGGTCCACAGTCACATCGTAAAGAAGAGAAAGCATCACCTGTTAAACATTCAGAATGAATTCGTACTAAGGGCACTTTGCTATTATCATCTGTAGCCAAAGGTAAGCCGCATGTCAGCATGGTATGTTCTTGACCTTCTTCATTTTCGAAAACATATATATCAAATATACCATGTACCGTAGGTAGTTTGGCTTTACTGATAAAGCGGTAGGGCGACTGTTCTGATGGAGGTATAGATTGATGTGACATGAAAAACCTAAATAAACATAGTCGTGAATAAGTGTGATATTTGTATTTGTATTAACGTCTATATAGGGACGAGGTAGCGTTTTTACCACGACTTGAGCGTAAAACACATAAAATTCACAGATGTGTATTGATGAATAAAGCGTTAAATGAAAAAAAATGCTATTATGCCATACTCTTAGTCTTGATACAGTGTTTGCCAGAGTCGATTACAACCAAAACACTGCATAACTGCATTTTTTAATATGACACATTGTCAGGGTTAAGAAGTTCAAATACAAAGGCTTACTCTAAAGTTTGATGCGAAAAGGTTGATATTATCTTATTGATTTATTTGATAAGTTCTATCCGCTAAGTGGTATGCTACTCGTGCAGACGATGCATGAGCACTTCGTTTATTTAGAAACTTAATCTGTGTCCCATTTGTAGTAAGCGTACTTATTTTATTAGCAATAAATATTCATTCACTTATGCTCCACCTTTTTAGCATTTACTACTGGGTGTCGCTATTTTAAGATTGGTAGGTTCTGTAAGGTTTATGCATCAGTCATCCATCCCAACTAAGCCCGAGTCTGCAATCTCGCAACAGCATCATTCTGCGTCTAAAACCCGCAGCACCGGCTCGTTACCTAATGAGCCCGTAGTTGATAAGTCAACAATGCGTATGTTTACTAACATACCGTCTGTGCGACCAACTACTCCGCTATTAGATAAAATTGATTCTCCAACTGATTTAAAATCACTTAGTCAAGACGAGCTTTGCGTATTAGCGGATGAGCTACGCGAGTTTTTACTATACTCTGCTGGTCAAAGCGGCGGACATTTTGGCGCTAACTTGGGCGTGGTTGAATTGACCATTGCTTTACATTACTTATTAGACACCCCTATCGATAAGCTAGTGTGGGATGTCGGTCATCAAGCATATGCGCATAAAGTGCTTACGGGTCGAAGAGACAGTTTACCCACCATTCGTTCCCGCAGTGGTTTAACAGCATTCCCTGAACGTGCAGAGTCTAAATACGATACCTTTGGTGTGGGACATTCATCGACAGCCATATCTGCTGGGCTTGGTATGAGTTTAGCAATTCGCCATTTAGGTTCAGATGCCAAGGTTGCTTGTGTGGTTGGCGATGGGGCTATGACGGGAGGTATGGCCTTCGAAGCCATGAATGACGCTGTGCAGCAAAATGCTGATCTCTTGGTGGTTCTAAATGACAACGACATGTCAATTTCTTGCTCTATTGGCGGATTTTCAAGGCATCTTGCCATGTTATGGGAGTCTGGATATCAGGTGGATATAACGCCTAATGGCAAACCAAAGTTAACCCATCGTCCTGATATACCATTAGCCAATCGTCGATCACGACACAGTGAAACGCGTGACATTCCGCAAGTTGCAGACAATCTTTTTAAAGCCATTGGCTTTACCTACTTTGGCCCATTTGATGGCCATGATCTGCCTGAGCTATTGCGTGTAATTGAGCGGGCAAAACAAGTCTCTGGACCAGTATTGGTTCATGTTTATACCACTAAAGGTAAAGGTTATGTGCCTGCGGAGGGCGACCCCGTTGGTTATCATGCCATTGGCAAGTTGCCTGTTGACTCTGATAGTACCCCGATAGCTGATGCCTCAGCGCCTGTTAAGCTAAAATATTCGCAAGTTTTTGGCGAATTTATTTGTGATAAGGCTGAGAGCGATAGTAATTTAATGGCCATTACCCCAGCGATGGAAGAAGGCTCAGGTATGACTGAGTTTGCTAGGCAATATCCTAACCAGTTTTATGATGTGGCAATTGCAGAGCAACATGCGGTAACCCTTGCTGGCGGAATGGCGACCCTAGGTGTCAAGCCAGTGGTTGCTATTTACTCAACTTTTTTACAGCGTGGCTATGATCAGCTTATCCATGATG
The DNA here is from genome assembly GCF_057396285.1 of Psychrobacter sp. CX97. Taxonomy (NCBI): domain Bacteria; kingdom Pseudomonadati; phylum Pseudomonadota; class Gammaproteobacteria; order Moraxellales; family Moraxellaceae; genus Psychrobacter; species Psychrobacter sp. CX97. Next base: position 86,689 of record NZ_JBXYJE010000007.1, read on the forward strand.
TGGCGTTGCAGGATTTAGATGTTATGTTTGCGATAGACCGAGCTGGTCTAGTCGGCGAAGATGGTGCTACCCATGCTGGGGTATTTGATTTAGCTTATATGCGCTGTGTGCCAAACCTAGTCATCGCTACGCCTAAAGATGAAAATGAATGCTATCATTTATTGAATACTTGTTATGAATATAAAGGGGTTACTGCTGTTCGTTATCCGCGCGGTACAGGGGTTGGTGCACCAATTATTAAGCCGGCACAAATCTTAGATATTGGCAAGGCTGTAGTCGAGTCTGTTTGTAAGACTGGAGAGAGTCTTAACGTTAGCAAAATAGCCTTACTGGCTTTTGGTCCCATAGTCAATACAGTAAAAACCGCTGCAAATGAGCTGATTCAAATTCAATCTCAAAAATCTAATAACTTACCTGACTTTCAGTTCAGCATTGTTAACATGCGCTGGGTAAAACCCCTTGATACCAGCATGATTGATGAGTTAATCCATCAAGGTTATACACAGATTGTCACATTTGAGGAGCATGTTGTTATGGGCGGTGCAGGCAGTGCAGTCAATGAATATGTACTAAATAGCTTACATAACAAGACTAATATACGCATTAAAAATATTGGCATACCCGATAAATTTATCGCTCACGGCAGTCATGATGAACAACTGGCGGAGTGTAGTTTAGATAAAGAGGGCGTTATTACTCAATTAAAGACATTCATCGCTGCTCAATAATTATTTATTTTGTAGCTAATAGTTTATTTAAGCAGGTACAAAAGTTATTTTTGAATCATATTTAACATTAATCTGGGCGTTTTTATAGTTTGAATACCTCGTGAATTTTCGTTTTATTCAATACGTAATATATACCAAAGACTTTATAGGCAAATTATGGAACCAATGGTTGTTATCGCAGCACGTGCTGCTGAAAAAGTAGGCGCAGAGCTCCTTAAAGCACATCAAAATCGTCATAAGATTGAGTTAGATGTCGAATCCAAAGGGCTAGAAGGGTTAGTAACCAAGATTGATCGCTTTAGTGAAGAGCTGACGATTGAGACTTTAAAATTTAACTATCCTAATCACTCATTCTTGGGTGAGGAGTTTGGTCTGCATGAAGGTCAGGGTAGTGATGCCGAGTGGTGCTGGGTAATTGACCCACTGGATGGTACACATAACTTTGTGCATGGTGTGCCACATTTTTGTATCTCAATTGCAGTACAGCATAACGGCGTTACCGAACATGGTGTGATTTATGATCCCATCCGTGACGAGATGTTCTCAGCGAGCCGGGGTAAAGGTGCAAGGCTTAACAATCACCGTATGCAAGTTAGCCAACGTAAAACTATTGAAGGCGGTCTGTTTACCACAGGTCATCCAATAGAACGTCAAGAAGGCGACAAAATTGTGTCTTATGCGAAAGAACATTTTTCTAGCCTACAAAAAATAGCTGAAGAAGGGGGGCAAGTTCGTCGTCTCGGTTCAGCGGCGTTAGACTTAGCCTATGTAGCAGCGGGGCGCTTTGATGGTTATTTTGAGATGAAATTAAAGCCTTGGGACATAGCAGCTGGCGAGTTATTAGTGACGGAAGCACGCGGTGTTGTGGTGGATCACAAAGGTGCGCATAATGCTATGGAAACAGGCTCGATCTTCGCGTGTAACGTTAAACTGTTAAAGCCATTAATGAAGATGGTTGTGCCAACTTGGGGCAATGCGGTTAGAGGTTAAATATCTTATCCCTAACTTAAAAATATGCCAGTAAGCCAGCCATTTAATTTAGTTATTTAATAAGCCGAAACCTATTTAAGAAGCCAGTAAGATAACCTTACGGGCTTCTTTTATTCATGAGCATGTATATTTATATAAGGAGCAGGTTTGGTATTCAGAGAGTAGACTTAATCTTTTATATACTCTAAAACCTCATTAAATAGTGGTTTTAATTTATCTGAACCAGTTAATGATAAATGTAGCTTGTCGTGATAGTAAGCATGACCTTGCTTATCCCTAAGCTCACATTGATTTTCATCACATAATAAAGGCCATGGATCAAAAACTTTAATCCCATTTGCAATGAGCTGATTCTTTTGAGAGCGAGCTTGGTCATAGTTTTCAGGTGTGAAATTGAGGCTATAGTTCTCTTTGTTTTGATAGACAAGTTTAGGTACAGGCTCTTCGAAATATGGAGTAGAAGAAATCCAAACAACATTGAAACCTGCGTCGATTAATTTTTCATTTAATTGACGTTCAAAAACCCCGTCAACATTAGGGCTCCAAAAGTGTAAGATAATCGTTTTTATATTTAGCTTCTTCGTCTCATTAATGATCTTATCAATACTTAAACCCCCTGTCCCTGCCTCATTTGACGCGGTAGTATATATTCTAAAATTATGCTTTTCTGCAACTTCAGCTAATCTGAATTTAAGTGAATCAGCCGTGCTGTCGCCAAGTAATAGGATGGGTTCAGCAGAGCCGTCAAGGCCAGACGTAATCTCACAAGCAAACTTGCCCTCGACATTAAGTTTATCTAACTCTCTTGCAATGCGCCCACATCTAAAAGGGTCTTTATCTTCGTATGATGCCATAATGTTTAACTCCATATCAGAGTGCTTTATTTTTGCTAAGGGAGTCGAAAGCATGACTAATAGGATAGTACCTGTCACAGTAATTGCTATAGTTTTGAATTGCACGTTCCAGCGATTTTTGTCAAATATGATATATAAAAGGGACGAGAAGATAGCGATTAATACAATAATGAAAAATGTGTCACTCATACCGTTAGGTTTGAGAGTAGTCCCACTTAAAGGTTCGTATAGAAAAAGAACAATAACTGGAAAGTGAGCCAGATAAATTGAATAAGACCAATCTCCTAACTTAGCAAGCAATCGCCCCACAGGACTGTTCATCATTGAGCTTGGTAATCCATACGCTAATATCAACACTGTCATAATGGTAGTTAACAGTGTGACAAGGCCTGGATGTCCTAGTATGACACTATAGTTTTTAATATTAATCGGGTAAAAGAGAACTAAAAACGTTAAAACAACTAATGATATGAGACCTATTAACGGTTTTTTATTTAAAATAGTGCCTTTGTTAGTGAATATATAAGCAACAAAAGCCCCTGCTAAGAATTGCCATACTCTAAAAGGGGTTAGAAAAAAAGACGTTTTGGTATTCATCACTAGAGAAATAGCAACGGCACTTAATAAAGAGCCAATAAGTATCAATGGAATAGACCACTTACTTTTAGAGTAGAGCCAAAAAAGAAACGGGACAATGATATAAAACTGTATTTCAACGCCTAAACTCCATAAGTGAAGCAAAGGATTAAAAAATTTGGGGCTAAAGTAGGAGCTTTGAGTCCAAAAACCGATATTAGAGGAAAATACTGAAGCCCATAAGCTCTGTGTGACTACCTGCGAGTGATCCGCAGCAAGCGTTATTAGGGCTGATGCGACAAGAGTAAAAACGATGGTTGCAAAATATGCTGGAAGTAGTCGGCTTGCACGGCGCTTATAAAAATGAGCGACTTGACCTTTTTGATATAGAATAGCCATTAAAAAGCCGCTGATCACAAAAAAGATATCAACACCTAAAAAACCATTGCGGAACAAGCTGAATTCGAGATGATATAAAACCACCACTAAAACTGCGATTCCTCGCATTATTTGGATATCAATTCTATGTTGCACAGCCACCTCTCATACTTACCTCTCATAATAGGCGTCACGTTATGGTTTAAGAATATATAGTTAAAGTAATGCTAAAAGGTTACTTTGTTAGTCTTGCTAGCTTTACAACCGTACTCTCTTTACTCGGTTGCCTTGTAACCATTTTGACTACTTCAGCTATAATCAGGCAGGATGAAAAGCTTAAGGAAGACAATAGAGTTGGTAGGATATATTAGTAACAATATCGTATTGGAAAAGCGAAGTGTAAAAGATGGATGGCGTTAATAGATAAACCAGTGGTACCTATCAAATTTTACTTGGTATTTTTTAACTAAACACTACCGTCTTATTACCGGACACAATCACTCGGTTTTGTACATGCCAATTAACCGCGCGTGCCAATACATTACGCTCGACATCTCGGCCAATTGCACGCAGTTCAGTGACCCCTTGACGGTGGGTGACTCGGTGTACATCTTGCTCGATTATAGGGCCTTGGTCTAAATCAGCGGTCACATAATGAGCCGTGGCTCCAATCAGTTTTACCCCTTTATCAAAGGCCTGTCGATAGGGATCAGCACCAACGAACGCTGGTAAGAAAGAGTGATGAATATTGATGATCTTCATCGGCCAGCGATTAACAAAGTCTTCGGACAAAATCTGCATGTAGCGGGCTAGCACCAACAAATCATTACCTGCCATAATGTGATGAATTTCTGCCTCAGCGTCTGCTTTATTGTCTTTATTAACGGCCACATGATGAAACGGGATGCCAAAGTTTTCAACTGCCTGACGTAAGTCATTATGGTTACTCACCACGCATGTAATATCACAGTCTAATAATCCACGTTGATGACGCCACAATAGATCCAGCAATGCATGATCAAACTTAGACACCAAAATACCGACTTTGGTTTTGATGGCATTGTCATGTAGTCGCCAGTCCATATCATAACGCTTAGCAACCGTATGGGCAAAGCTGGCTTCAAAGTTATCAATGATTTCACTCAGCCCTGCTAATGCAAACTCTAGACGCATAAAGTATTGACCGCCTTCATGTGCCGTAGAGTATTGATCTAGAGTAATGATATTTGCGCCATAACGATGTATAAATTCTGACACAGCTTGCACGATACCCGCTTTATCTCGGCATTTAATGAGTAGGGTAGCGGTATCCGTTTTAATAGCATTCTCAGGATTTGAGGTTGTATTTGTCGCTGTTTGGATTGATTGTGACTTGTTTGACATATCGACCTTAGTTTCTAATAAACTTTATATAGTCAGCGAACTACTAAACGGTTACAGTGTTAACCTCGTTGAGCCTACTCCCGTATTACTTGCTACTTTCACTCGGTTGCCTTGTAACCATTTTTAGACTTCTTTGACTATAACAGGTTGTTTTTATAATATTAGTCGCTCATTTTATATTAAAAATGAGATCGAGACAGTAAAAACATCTTAGTCAAGTGAATGAAATCCGTCTGTGCAACGCATAAAAAAAAGCAACGCATAAAAAAAGCCAGCAATCCTAAACTAGGATGACTGACTTCTTAAAATATTTGGTCGGAACGGCAGGATTTGAACCTGCGACCACTACACCCCCAGTGTAGTGCGCTACCAGACTGCGCTACGCCCCGATGGATTGACTATTTTACGGATTATTGGGAATATTGCAAGTCCTAATGCCAATATCGCATCTAAAAACTACCCCAACAATTCTTTCAAAATCTCATTGACCTGTTTAGGATTTGCCTTACCACGGCTTGCCTTCATCACCTGACCGACCAGACCATTAAAGGCCTTCTCCTTACCGCCTTTATACTCATCGACCATCGCCTGATTATTGGCAATCACTTCCTCAACCATCGCTTTTATTGCGCCAGTATCGGTCTCTTGCTTCAGGCCTTTAGCTTCAATAATTTTATCGGCCGCATCATCACCGTCACCACCTTCGCCCTCATACATGGCAGTAAACACCTTCTTAGCCAACTTACCAGATAAGGTATTGTCATTTAGACGTTTCAACAATCCCGCCAACTGACCCTCACTAATAGGGGAGTCAATGATGGTTTTATCATCTTTATTCAATGCCCCTAACAGCTCACCCATCATCCAGTTAGCAGTTAGTTTGGCATGCTCAGTACCGACAGACTCAAGCACCGTTTCAAAATAATCCGCAAGCTCTCGGCTATCGGTTAACACACGGGCATCATATTCTGACAAGCCAAGCGCTTTCTCAAAGCGCTCACGACGTACCACAGGCAACTCAGGCATTTTTGCACGTATTGCATCGACTGTTGCTTGCTCAATACGTACAGGCAACAGATCAGGATCAGGGAAATAGCGATAATCGTCCGCATCTTCCTTAGTCCGCATAATACGGGTTTCGTCCATTTCTGGATCGTACAACATCGTCGCCTGAATGATTGAACCACCGTCTTCAAGAATATCAATTTGACGGTCAATCTCACGATTTATCGCATTTTCAATATTACGGAACGAATTTAAGTTTTTCAACTCAGTACGTGTACCAAACTCATCCCCCGGCTTGCGTACAGACACATTACAATCACAGCGGAACGAGCCTTCCGCCATAATCGCATCAGAGATATCTAGCCACGTGACCAGTTGATGAATCGCCTTAATATAAGCCACCGCTTCTTTTGAAGAGCGCATATCAGGCTCAGACACAATCTCAATAAGTGGCGTCCCCGCACGGTTCAAATCCACACCAGTCATACCCGCAACCGCATCATGCACTGATTTGCCCGCATCTTCTTCTAAATGTCCACGTGTGATGCCAATACGTTTTTTATATTCGTCTTTTTCGCCCTCATTAACGATCACATCAATGTAGCCTTTACCCACGATTGGGTTTGCCATTTGGGTGATTTGATAGCCTTTTGGCAGATCAGGATAAAAGTAATTTTTACGGTCAAACGTATTGAGTAACCCAAGCTCTGCATTCACCCCAATACCGAATTTCAAAGCACGCTCAATAAGCCCTTCATTCAATACTGGCAACACACCAGGCAAGCCCAAATCAACAATATTCGCTTGCGTATTTGGCTCATTACCAAACTTCGTTGGCGAGCTGGAAAAGATTTTACTGTCCGTGTTCAACTGGCAATGAATCTCAATACCGATGACCACTTCATAGCCATCGACCAACAACTCTTTACGCGTTTCTATCTCTCGAAATTCGTTCATACCTTTTCCCATCACATAGAATATTAAACATTAAAACTTATTATTAAAATCTGTCTCTCTATTTATAACTGTATCTCTATCAAAACTGTGTTTATTAAAACCTATAACTGGAGCCAATCCTGCTTTTCGCTACTATCTGTACGTTTGCATGAGGCGATGGCTAAGGTTTGGTAAGTCTCTTGCTTCGCGTAGCCTTCCCAAACCAAGCCATCGCAGCTCATGCAACCGCACAGTATATCCGCTTCAATCAGGGCTAAAACGCTCTTGCAATTCACATTCGCGGTTCTTAACCCATCCCATCACTGTGTTGGGTCTCGTTCCTCGACACCAACCTACATACTCACAAAATTATACAAGGGTAGGAGAGTTGCGTAGCGTGGGTGCAACGCAGTGAAACCCACGTATTAACAGAATAAGTCGTGGGTTATCACCCACGCTACTCTCTAAACCGTATCCCGAGCCACATACGTATGTACGATATTTTCATATCTAATCTAATTTAGATCAAAGTCCCCCTTTCCCAAAGGGGGATTTAGGGGTTTTATTTTAAAAACGATCTAATTTAAGTCAATAAATACAAATTTTAAAAATCTCTACCCGTGTTATCTTTCCATTGTTGTTGGCGTTGTTGATACTCTTTACTACTCCAGTCCTGAGGATTGCGTGCTCTAGGGCGAGGTGGGGTGTTCGTATTATCAAGGTTATGTGGATCAGATGGGTCATAGTGAGCTGGTATGCCCCACTTATTGATCTTATTTGTAGCCGCATAATTCGGCTGTGGTTTTTCAGTTAAGCTAGCGCAGCCGCTCAGTGCTAGCAAAGATAATACTACTAATGGAGAGTAGCGCATGATAGTTCCTTAATTTATAGTTTTAAACTAAACCTTAGTTTGAGCCACACCCGACAACTTCGTATGATAGTCTGTATGTTGTTGGAACATATGCGCCGTTGATAACAATTTACTATCGTCCCAATGGTTACCAATCAACTGCAAACCGACAGGTAAGCCTGCTTTCGTAAACCCAGCAGGCATACTAATCGCAGGCAGACCCGCTAAGTTAACACCAATGGTATAGACGTCACCTAGATACATCGCGACAGGGTCAAGAGCTTCACCCAGCTTATAAGCTGCAGTCGGTGCTGTCGGACTAGCAATGAAGTCACAACTGGCAAATGCTTTGTCGAAGTCATCCAGTATTACACGGCGTACCTTTTGCGCTTTGGTATAGTATGCATCAAAATAACCGGCAGATAGGGCGTAAGTCCCCATTAAAATACGGCGTTGTACTTCATCTCCAAAGCCTTCAGAGCGAGAGCGAGTATACAAGTCCGCTAAGTCTTTTGGATTCTCACAGCGATAGCCAAAGCGTACCCCATCAAAGCGAGAGAGGTTTGATGACGCTTCAGCAGGCGCTAACATATAGTAGGTTGCTAGGGTAATTTTGGGGTCTGTAATATGTACTTCTACGATAGTCGCCCCTAAGTCTTCATAGTGTTTCAGTGCTGCCCGAACTTTAGATTCGACCTCAGCATCCAATCCTTCACCGAAGTATTCTTTAGCCACACCGATGCGTAATCCTGCAAAAGGCTTGTCAGCATCGGCTTGTTGAGCTGCGGCATGCATCTCTTGAACATAATTTGGCACAGGGCGTTTAATTGACGTGGCATCACGCTTATCATGTCCTGCCATAGGCTGTAATAGATAGGCACAGTCCTCAGCACTACGCCCAAAGGTACCCGCTTGATCTAAACTCGACGCATAAGCAATCATTCCGAAGCGAGACACACGTCCATAAGTAGGTTTTATGCCCGTTAGACCACAGAACGAAGCAGGCTGGCGGATAGAACCGCCTGTATCACTACCTGTCGCAAAGGGCACAAACCCTGCTGCAACTGCTGCTGCTGAACCCCCTGAGGAGCCACCAGGGACATGATCAGTATTCCACGGGTTATGGACGGCGCCATAATATGAGCTTTCATTATCTGAGCCCATCGCGAACTCATCCATGTTCAATTTACCCAGACATACTGCCCCTGCTTCACGGATATTAGCAACAATGGTCGCGTCATAAGGCGAGACAAAGTTATGAAGCATCTTTGAACCACTGGTAGTCAATAAGCCCTTGGTACAGAATAAATCTTTATGGGCCATGGGTATGCCGAGTAAGGGCGCACTAGTTGCACCATCGCTATTTGAACGACGTTTCTCATCTGCAGCTTTAGCAGCCTTTTTAGCTCCCTCAACATCAACTGTAATAAAGCTATTAATCTTCTTATCAAAATTTTCAATACGATTTAAAAAATGTTCAGTTAACTCAATACTACTGAATTGTTGACTTTGTAAGCCATCAGCAAGCTGGGCAATGGATAAATGATGTAGGTCAGACATAGTGGCGTCCATGTAGTCGGTTTAAGATTGATTTTATTGATATTGATTCATTAATAATGCGCAAGTTACTGTCAACAAGTACCGGGCAATAAAGGCCAGGCCTAGTCTAGTCCATAACTTGAGGTACCAGATACAGCCCCTGTTCAACGGCAGGCGCAATAGATTGGTTAAGCTCACGGTCAATATCCGGGTTTGGCACATCTGCACGTAGCTCTTGAGCGGCTTCATGAATATTGGATAAGGGGGTCAAACTTTCCGTGTCAACGCTTGCGATGGTTTTCATCATTTGTAAAATTTTATCAATATCTTCAGCATAGCCCTGAGCGGCTTGTTCATCTACCGCAAGACGAGATAATTTAGCAACCTCTAAAATATCATCGGTACTAATTTTATCTTCACGAATATCATTTAAAGGGGACTGTGAGCTGATAGTTGTCATAAATGTTGTGATCCTTTTATAAAATTAACCTAAGGGTGGGTTGAGTATTCGTGTACAGTGCTCTCCTTGAGGACGGCAAAGCAGTACTAATTTGCGAATGTTAAAAATGCCCTAATTAGATCTTAAGTTTGTACATTATAAAGCAACTAAGGGTTATTTTCAGTGTCATCTATGTCAGATGTATAGTAATTTTTGGATAGCAACTTCTTAAGCGTAGCTTTTAGATAATAACTTCTTGATAGCAACTTCAGTTAGATACAGCTGAAAATAAAAATATCTATTAATTTTTAGTAAATAGAGTCAGTTTTGAGTATCTAAACACGCTTTAGTAAGGTTTCTGACATGAGATGTTGCAAATTAGTGACGTTTAGTTGGTTAAAAACCATATATTCACATGATTTATCAGTTATTAAAGGCTATAATTTGCAACATTCTAAGTTTTCTATAAAAAAACTTCTATTTTCCCTTGTCGTCATACTTAACTTTGGTTAAAGTGTTTGTTTATTTTGACTCGGCAATATTGTTCGATTTCTTAGCAGATCTTAGCAGAAAGGCTAAGTGGCTTATAATTTGATTATTGACTAGATTTGAATTTGAGTCTTTATTTGCCGACCAAACACCTTAGCCTAATACATAAACATTTACGGCACTCCTCAATTCGCAATACGCTGGAAATACGATACATGAACCCGTTCGGATTTTTATCTAATAACATCGCCATAGATCTTGGCACCGCTAATACATTAATTTATGCCCCTGGAAAAGGTGTCGTGCTTGATGAACCTACTGTGGTGGCATTACGTAGTAACCGCACCCAGAACCCTACTGTTGCGGCTGTTGGTATTGATGCCAAGCAAATGCTTGGGCGCACGCCTGACAACATTACTGCTATTCGTCCCTTAAAAGATGGCGTCATCGCAGATTTTGAAGTGACTCAAAAGATGCTTAAGCACTTTATTGCTAAAGTGAACGCCAAGCGTTTTTTAGCGCAGCCTAATATTGTGGTTGGCGTACCCTGTAAATCTACGCTTGTTGAACGCAGAGCTATCCGTGAAGCAGTATCCTCGGCTGGCGCTAATAAAGTTTATTTATTAGAAGAGCCGATGGCAGCAGCGATTGGTGCGGGCTTGCCTGTACACGAAGCGAGTGGCTCAATGGTCGTTGATATAGGGGGTGGCACCACTGAAATTGCCGTAATCTCACTGTCTGGATGTGTCTATGCAGACTCTATCCGTATCGGCGGTGATATCTTTGATGAGGCAATTATTACTCATGTACGCCGCAATCATGGATGCGTGATTGGTGAGACTACCGCTGAGCGTATTAAACAGCATGTCGGTTCTGCTATTGATGAAGATGCCAAGCTTGAAGTTGAAGTTCGGGGTCGTAGTATGGCGGAAGGGGTGCCCAAAACCCTAACCGTGACCTCGGAAGAAGTTCAAAAGGCATTAAGTGATCCTCTAAGTGGCATTGTCAGCGCTGTTAAGACAGCACTTGAACAAACGCCTCCAGAGTTATCATCGGACATTGCAGAGCGAGGCATTGTGTTGACTGGTGGTGGCGCATTATTACGTAATTTAGATAAGCTTTTGTCAAAAGAGACGGGATTACCTGTGACCGTGGCAGAAGATCCTTTAACGTGTGTCAGCCGTGGTGGTGGTGCAGCTTTGGCATTTATAAATAATAAAAGCCTAAATATGATTTTTGTTTAGGCGTTAAGATTAAGTCAGTGTATTTAATATGTCTATAAGCATTTTTGCCCAACAAAGTTTATCACTACGCAAAACGGTAGCTGTATTACTGGTTGCCATGGTTCTTATGCTTTTAGACAGCAAGAATCCAGACTGGTTTATGCCGGTTCGTGATGCAGGTCATGCTGCCATGCAACCTATTTACCAGTTTTCTATATTACCAAGCTTTGTTAGTCATTGGTCAGATGGTACGATGGTAAGCAAGGAGGCGTTGCGTCGTGAAAATGTGCAGCTACATGCCCAACTGTTACACGCTCAAGCCAAGCTACAGCAACAAGACTATATCTTAGCTCAAAATGCTCGTTTGCAGGGCATTTTGTCAACCACCAAGCCTGACCAGTTTGATTTAAACTTGGCGCAAGTTATTGGTACTGATACCAACCCTTTAAAACAAATCGTTGTTATCAATAAAGGTAGGGATGACGGGGTTCAGGTAGGGCAGGCCGCCATTGATGAAAATGGTATTTTAGGTCAAATTATAAACGTATATCCAAACACTAGCCGTTTATTATTGATTACTGATGAATTGCAATCAGTCTCGGTTATTGTTAAGCGCACAGGCCAGCGAGCGATTGTATCTGGACAAGGCTCGAACAAATCGCTAAGACTGGACCATATATTTAAAACATCCGATATCCGAATTGGCGATGAGCTTATATCGTCTGGTTTGGGTGGTCGCTTCCCAGCTGGATATCGAGTAGGGCGAGTATCCTACATTAACCCTGTACAAAAAGACAACTTCATGAATATTGAGGTAGTGCCAGCAGCTAATTTTATTGATAGCTCATATGTATTGTTAATGCAAGATAAAGAAGATGCGCCACAATATACTGATGACAGCTACACTAAGTCATTACAATTTACGGCATTGCCAAAGATTTCTACTACCCCTAGTCAATAATCCTGTCATTTATTCCCAAATTACTCTTGCAGTATTTTCTCCATTTTTCGCAACCGGATCTATAGGTAGTATGATTGATACCCCGTTAAGTCCAGCAGCCAGTCTTTTCGTTGTAGTAACAAGCTTTGTTATAGCCTCTATTTTTAATATTTATCCCATGAGCTTAGGTGCTTCTAGCTTGCGTCCAATGGCACTTATAATGGTGCTTGTCTTTTGGTTGATACATAAACCTAGAAACGTTGGTGTGGGGGTGGCCTTTACTGTGGGTATCATTGCTGACTTATTATTAGATACACGATTGGGTCAACAGGGTTGTGCCGCCGTAATTATGGCGTTTTCAATACGATTTATTTGTATTTACTTACGTGATTTAAGCTTGCCAATTGCTTGGCTGGTTGCAAGCAGTGCTTTAGTTATTTTCCAACTAACTTTATGGGTAGTTCAGTACATTACACAAAACATTTTTATTAGTCATAGTATTTTAGGTTTGGTAATAAGCATTATAACTTGGCCAATCGTCTATTTTGCGCTAATACGAGTATCTAAGTAGGTAGCAAAAAAGCAGAAAATTAGAGCTCATATGTATTGACGCCATATATCTAGAGATTTTATTGTGAATGGTAATGACCTCTTTTTATACAGCTTTAAAATCTTCTTTATAAAGCTATACACTCTCGTTTACTTCGAAACTATTTCAAATGGCTTCTTATTAAATAGCTCCTTATTAAATAGCTCCTTAAAACCTTATTAAGACGTTTCTTATAAATACTTATTTGTTAAGTACTATATTTTAAAACCTAAAAATCTTCTAAAATTTAAAATCTGCCAAATTAATTATATTAACTATGACAAACATTGTAGACATTAATCCAAAAAACAAGCATGATGAAAGCCTCGATGGCGAACCTCTACCCATTATTTTGGCGTCTACTTCGCCAAGGCGAAAGAAACTTTTAGCCTCTGCTGATGTCGATTTTGAAGCGATGAGTGTGGATATTGATGAGAGCGTAGGTCAACATGAGTCTCCGCAAGACTATATTCAGCGAATGGTTCAATGTAAAGCTATTGCAGCGTGCAATCAGCTGATTAAAGATCAATTAGTCGCCTCGGGTTACCCAAAGTTAGTTATTACTGCTGATACCATTGGCGTATTACCAGATGGCGTTTCTATTTTGGTAAAGCCAATAGATAAAGCAGATGCTATTAGAATGTGGACGAAAATGTCAGGTAAAAGTCACTCAGTATGGACAGCGGTGCAGCTTAGCTTAGTAAACGCCTCTGGTAACATAATCCATACTCAAATAATATTAGAAAGAACAACAGTGGAATTTGTTCGGTTAACAAGTCGCCAAATGGAGACCTATTGGTCAAGTGGCGAGCCACAGGACAAAGCAGGGGGGTATGCTATTCAAGGCAAAGGCGCTGCCTGGGTTAGCCGTATCAACGGCAGTTACACAAATGTTGTGGGTTTACCCCTGGCGCAGACGTTAATGGCAATCGACTCCATTAAACACAAAGCCAATCAGCACACAATGGGTGTATACTCAGATCAAGTCTAACTACTCAGCGTTGCTATCCATACGCTAAACTATGTCCAAACATTCTGTTTTAGTCACACCCTTATCCCCTAAACTCGATTGCCTTATATCGAAGTCATAAATAAGCAGCGGCTAAGCGGCTATATATGAATTCTATACAGTCCCTAAATTCACTATAATAAATCATCTAAAAATATCAAATAGGTTTGCTATGTCAGAAGAGTTACTCATCAATGTCAGTCCAATGGAATCCCGTGTCGCTGTATTAAATAATGGCGTTGTTAGTGAGGTATATATTGAGCGGCATAATAAGTTAGGTTTAGTAGGCAATATATATTTGGGAACTGTGGTGCGTGTATTGCCTGGTATGCAAGCAGCATTTGTCGAGATTGGACAGTCACGCACCGCTTTTTTACATGTTAACGATATGCGCCGCATACCGAGAGCAGCGCCCACATTTACGGGTACTCCAGAAATGCGTCGTAAGCCAAAACCTCAGCAACCGACCATATTGACCAGTATGAATGTGGATAATCCAGATTATTTGTCCAGCTCAAACCTGCACAGCCAAACCAAAACTCTAGAAACTGAGCCAAGCCCATCTCATTTTAATCTTCTTGTTGAAAGGGATACAGATACTGTTACCGATGCTAGCCAGATTAGCGATAATAAAAGTTTAGAACCGTTTGTAAATAACGTCATGAAGTCAGATATTGAAACCAATGGTATGCGCGAGAAACAATCAGCACTTGCGAATGAGGCTGATAATTTAGATACTGATATTTTGGAAAATGATCGCCCGGATATAGTGGGTAACGCCATTACACAAGTAGAGAATAATCCGCTACATGAAAGACAGGTCAGTGAGCCACCTCGTCATGAATTAATTCAGTACCGGTTACAGGAAGGTCAAAAAGTATTAGTACAAGTAACTAAAGACCAACTAGGCACGAAAGGCGCACGCTTAACCACCAATATCTCCTTGCCTTCTCGCTATCTCGTATATTTACCCTCTAGCGAGCACATTGGCATCTCTCAACGTATAGATAATGAAGAAGAGCGACATAGATTAAAAACTGAATTGGCGCATTTAATGCAGGCGGTTAATTTGCAAGGGGGGCTTATTGCACGTACAGCAGCTGAGCGAGTACCAGTGCCGAAATTAGAAGAGGATATTTATTATTTGGTGCAACTGTGGCGCACTATTCAAGCACGTAAAGAAGAGTCGATTGGTAGTGGACAAGCCTCTGTCCTTATCTATCAAGAATTATCCTTACCGCTTAGATCCATACGGGACTTAGTCCACCCAGACACCGAAAAAGTCATTGTCGATCATGAAGGGATGTACAATGAAGTACGTCGTTTTGCTAAAGAGTTTGTGCCGTTTATTCACACACGCATTATCCCCTATACTGGTGATCAACCGCTATTTGATGTTCATCGCGTTGAAGAAGATCTTAAAGACGCCTTAAAACGTCGGGTAGATTTAAAATCTGGCGGTTATCTGATCATTGATCAAACAGAGGCCATGACAACCATAGATGTCAACACGGGTTCTTTTGTTGGTGGTCGCTCTCTTGAAGATACCGTATACAAAACAAATTTAGAAGCCACGCATGCGATTGCGCATCAATTAAGATTACGTAATTTAGGTGGCATCATCATACTAGATTTTATTGATATGCTTGAGCAAGAGCATAAAGATGATGTGCTTGAAAATTTGCAAGCTCAACTGGCTCAGGATTATGCTAAGACGAAAATTACCCAAGTAAGCGAACTTGGCCTAATTGAGATGACGCGTAAACGAACTCGAGAGTCTTTAGAACAACAACTTTGCGAGCCTTGCAAAACTTGCCAAGGCAAAGGGTTTGTCAAAACAGCAGAGACTGTTTGCTTTGAGATTTTTAGAGAGCTTATGCGCTGTGCTCGAACGTATAACACGCCTAAAAAGTTCACGGTTGTTGCCCATGCAGCAGTCATTGATTTATTACTATCCTCAGAAGCTGACACAGTGGCTGACCTTGAATATTTAGTAGGTAAAGTAATTACATTTGAAGTGGAAAACCTTTACACACAGGAGCAGTACGATATTGTTTTAGATTAGTTGATGTTTGAGATAATAGGTTTATTACAGCCTTTTGTACATACAGAATCGAGAATGCCATTAATTGAGAGTATTGTTAACTTTAAATGCCATTCAATCTAAGCACTATTTGATTGAAGGATATTGATGTTTTTCTCTTGATTGCTCAACAAAAAATAAAATGTATCATTGATAGTTCTATAGGTAACTCTATAAATTTGTCTACAACACTACTTGCAAACAACAAAATAATCTGTATAATACCATCCACTGAATTTATATAGACGTTTCAGGTTTTCATCGCTTAATAACCTGCTAGATCATAGCATCTTATGAGAATTGTGGAGAACTTGAGTAATAGCGTCCTACAGCCGGAGCATCGTTTCTGGTACTAACTTCATATTTCTTTGCTACCTTCCAATGTGGAAATGGTGGGCAAGGAATAAATTTATTTTGTTTTTTGATTTGTTTTTTGAGATTAAGATGATTAATTTCAACTTTAAACGATCAGGAAGTGAATCATTTATATAACGGCTATTTATCATCAAACTAATGCCATTAAGGCGTTAAATAGAGATAAACCCATTTATTAGGAGCTTGCTGGCATGGCTAACCAGAGAATCCGTATCCGACTGAAATCTTTTGATCATAGATTAATCGATCAGTCGGCACAAGAGATTGTCGATACCGCAAAGCGCACTGGTGCGCAAGTTTGTGGTCCTGTACCGTTGCCTACTCGCATAGAGCGTTTCAACGTCCTTACATCACCACACGTCAATAAAGATGCACGTGATCAGTACGAAATCCGTACTCACAAGCGTATGCTTGACATCGTACAGCCAACTGATAAAACAGTTGATGCGTTGATGAAATTGGACTTGGCTGCTGGTGTAGACGTTCAAATCGCATTGGGTTAATCAATAGTACGTCATCTATTTAATGCGTACTGATTAATATAGAGAGACTCAAATTACCCAAATTATTAATTGAAGATATAAAGAGGTTTAACATGGCGATCGGTTTAGTCGGTAAAAAATGCGGCATGACCCGTGTCTTCACTGAAGCAGGTGCTTCTATCCCTGTGACAGTTGTTGAGGTCGATGCAAACCGCATTACTCAAGTAAAAACGAATGACACTGACGGCTATCAAGCCATTCAAATTACCACAGGTGAACGTCGTGACAGTCGCGTAACTGCGGCGCAAAAAGGTCACTTCGCTAAAGCTGGCGTTAAAGCTGGTCGTGGTGTATGGGAATTTCGTGTTACTGAAGAAGAATTAGAGGGACGTGAAGCTGGAAACCAAATTGCAGCAGACTTGTTTGAAGCTGGGCAACTGGTTGATGTTACAGGTCAAAGCAAAGGTAAAGGCTTTCAAGGTGGCGTAAAGCGTCATAACTTTAGCATGCAAGACGCTACTCATGGTAACTCAGTATCGCATCGTGCCCATGGTTCTACTGGTCAGAACCAAAGCCCTGGTAAAGTATTTAAGGGTAAGAAAATGGCTGGCCAAATGGGTAATAAACGAGTGACGGTTCAAGGACTAGAAGTAATTTCAGTTGACGCTGAAAAAGGTCTTCTCGTCATTAAAGGTGCCATTCCAGGTGCCAATGGTGGCGATGTCATCGTACGTCCGTCAATCAAAGCCTAAGCAAGGGGATTAACGTGAATTTAAAAACTGTTACAGGCGCAGCGGTTGAGCTGTCTGACACGGCATTTGGTCGTGAATTCAACGAAGCCCTCGTTCATCAGGTCGTCACTGCATATTTAGCAGGCGCACGCCAGGGTAGCCGTGCACAGAAAACTCGTGCTGAAGTTTCTGGCGGCGGTAAAAAGCCATGGCGTCAAAAAGGTACAGGCCGTGCTCGTGCTGGTTCAATTCGTGGTCCTATCTGGCGTGGGGGTGGTCGTGCATTTGCTGCTAAACCACAAGATTGGTCACAAAAAGTGAATCGTAAGATGTACCGTGGTGCAATGCAATGTATTTTAGCTGAACTTGTTCGCCAAGATCGATTGGTTTTAGTAGAAGATATTAAAATGCCTACTCCTAAAACAAAAGAATTGGTTAGTAAATTAGCAGAACTTGATGCTCCAAGAGCATTAATCGTGACCAATGAAGTTGACGAAAACTTATATTTAGCGGCTCGAAACATTCCTTATGTGAATGTATTAGGTACTAACGAAGTTGATCCTGTTAGCTTGATTGCGTTTGATAAAGTCATCATGTCTGTTGACGCAGCGAAACAATTTGAGGAAGCACTAGCATGAACAACGCAAGACTTTATCAGGTCTTAAAAGGGCCTGTGTTCTCAGAGAAATCTCAGCTGTTAGGTGACTCGCTAGGTGTGCAAGTATTTAAAGTAGATGGTAATGCCACTAAGCGTGAAATCAAAAAAGCAGTCGAGTTAATGTTTGAAGGTGTGGAAGTGACTAAGGTCAACACCTTAAATGTTAAAGGTAAGACAAAGCGTTTTGGTAAAAGCATCGGCCGTCGTAATGACTTTAAAAAAGCCTATGTTACCTTAAAAGCTGGTCAAGATGTACAAATGGCTGATGCTGGTGAAGATGTTGCTGATAAAGCACCTTCAACTAGCGAAACAGCGAACAACGAATAAGGATACAACTCATGCCTATCGTAAAAGCAAAGCCAACATCAGCAGGTCGCCGTTTTGTTGAAAAAGTGGTACACCCACATCTTTACAAAGGTCGTCCGCATGCGCCATTACTTGAAGCTAGAAGCAAGTCTGGTGGTCGTAATAATAACGGGCGTATAACAACACGCCATATTGGTGGTGGTCATAAACAGCACTATCGTATTATTGACTTCAAGCGAACTAAAGACAATATTCCATCCACGGTTGAGCGTATTGAATACGATCCTAACCGTACTGCACATATTGCATTATTAAAATATGCCGACGGTGAGCGCCGTTACATTATCGCACCTAAGAAGCTTAAAGTTGGTGATACCGTATTATCAGGTGAAGCCTCGCCAATCCGTCCAGGAAACTGTATTCCACTAAAGAATATTCCAGTGGGTACGGTTATTAGTAATGTTGAACTTAAAATCGGAAAAGGTGCGCAGTTGGCTCGTTCTGCTGGTGCTTCAGTTCAATTATTGGGTAAGGATGGCATCTATGCAATTTTACGTTTGCGTTCAGGCGAAACACGTCGTGTACACGTAAACTGTCGAGCAGTTATTGGTGAAGTTTCGAACTCTGAAAATAACCTGAAATCACTCGGTAAAGCCGGTGCATCACGCTGGCGTGGTATTCGTCCAACGGTGCGTGGTACTGCGATGAACCCAGTCGATCACCCACATGGTGGTGGTGAAGGTCGAAATATGGGTAAACATCCAACAAGCCCATGGGGTCAGAAGACTAAAGGTCTTAAAACGCGTAGTAACAAGCGTACTGACAGTATGATCATCCGCCGTCGCGCCAAGAAGAAATAAGGAATAATTTCATGCCTCGTTCATTGAAAAAAGGTCCATTCATTGATGCGCATTTGTTTGCCAAAGTTGAGAAAGCAATTGAGTCTAACTCACGTAAGCCTATCAAAACTTGGTCACGTCGCTCGATGATTCTGCCACAAATGGTTGGTCTAACTCTTTCTGTTCATAATGGTCGTACTCACGTACCGGTTATCATTAGCGAACAAATGGTTGGCCATAAACTAGGTGAATTTGCCCCGACTCGCACGTATCGCGGTCATGGCATTGACAAGAAAATGAAAAAATAAGGTGCTCACTATGGAAGTAACTGCTAAATTACGCGGTGCCGCCATTTCGGCACAGAAAGTTCGACTTGTCGCAGACGAGATTCGTGGTAAGTCTATCGAGCGTGCTTTGGATATCCTTGCGTTCAGTAACAAAAAAGGCGCGGTATTTGTCAAGAAATGTCTTGAGTCTGCCATTGCTAATGCTGAACACAACCACAGTTTAGATATTGATACCTTAAAAGTATCAACTATCTATGTGGATGAAGGCATAACGCTAAAGCGTATCCTACCACGTGCAAAGGGTCGCGCTGATCGTATCAGTAAGCGTACTTGTCACATCACTGTTAAGGTAGGAGAATAACTCATGGGACAAAAAGTACATCCAATCGGTATTCGTCTAGGTGTCGTTAAGAAGCATAATGCCAACTGGTATGCGGACCCTAAACAGTACTCTAAATATCTACTTAATGATATTCAAGTTCGCGATTATCTTCGTAAAAAACTCGATAACGCAATGGTAAGCCACATTATGATTGAGCGCCCTACTGGTGCCGCTAAAATCACAATATCAACGGCTCGTCCTGGTATCGTTATTGGTAAGAAAGGCGAAGATATTGAGAAGTTACAGAAAGAGTTAACCAAAATGATGGGCGTACCAGCTCAGGTTAATATTGAAGAAATTACCTCTCCAGATTTAGATGCCCGACTTGTTGCTGAAGGTATCTCAAGTCAGCTTGAGCGCCGTGTTATGTTCCGCCGTGCCATGAAGCGCGCAGTACAAAACAGTATGCGTTCAGGTGCTCAAGGTATTAAAGTTGAATTATCAGGACGTTTAGGTGGTGCTGAAATCGCACGTACTGAATGGTATCGTGAAGGTCGAGTACCTCTACACACACTCCGTGCTGATATAGATTATGCATCAGTTCGTGCAGAGACTACATACGGAACCATCGGTGTGAAGGTATGGATTTTCCGTGGTGAAATTCTTGATGGTATGGATAGTGTTTATAATCCACCTAAAGAAGACAAGTCTCGTGCGCCAAAACGCCGCGGCCGTGGAAACCGTCGCAATTCCGACAGAGCAAACACAGATAGAGGTTAAGCTATGTTACAACCAAAACGTACCAAATTTCGCAAAATGTTCAAAGGGCGTAACACCGGATTAGCACATCGTGGTAATACCGTGGCTTTTGGTCAGTTTGGCCTTAAATCAGTTGGTCGGGGCCGTATGACGGCTCGTCAAATTGAGGCTGCCCGTCGAACCATTACTCGTAAAGTTAAACGCGGTGGGAAAATCTGGATTCGTGTTTTTCCAGATAAACCAATTACTGAAAAACCATTAGAAGTTCGTATGGGTAAAGGTAAAGGTCCTGTTGAATACTGGGTATGCGAAATTAAACCCGGTAAAATGCTTTATGAAATAGAAGGGGTTTCAGAAGAATTAGCACGTGAAGCATTTACGCTTGCAGCGGCTAAGCTTCCCTTCAAAACTACCATTGTTAAGCGGACGATAATGTAATGAAGATCAGTGAATTACGAGACAAATCAGTAGAAGAGCTGGCTGGATTACTAGATGAGAAGCAACTTGATGCATTTCGTCTTCGTATGGCAAAAGCCACCGGTCAACTTGGTAGCACCCACGAAGTCCGAGCTAATCGCCGTGCGATCGCTCAGATCAAGACTTTGATTAATGAGAAACAAAGAGGCGCCTCATGAGTGACGATATTCAACAAGCCGAAAATGCGGGCACATCTGTAGGTATTGTTACTGGTAAGGTTGTCAGTAACAAGATGGATAAATCCATAACAGTATTGGTTGAGCGCAAAGTTCGCCATCCACTGTATGGTAAACAACTCCGTCGTTCTACAAAAATTAAAGCCCACGACGAGAATAATGTCTGTAAAGAAGGGGATGTGGTTCGTATCGTTGAAACACGCCCAATCTCTAAGACTAAGTCTTGGAAATTATTTGACGTTGTGGAAACAGCGGAAAAAATATAAGCAAATTGCATTTGGCATAAAATTCTGGTAGAATACGCCCCCTTGCGGTGACATACCAGAATACTTGAATTACTTCTGTGATCATCGTTTTCAATGATTGCTTAGGTAATTTAATAATTTAATTGCCTTATGCATCTGATCAATGGAGTAGCGCGATGATTCAGACTGAAACAATTCTGGAAGTTGCAGATAATAGCGGTGCACGACGTGTTCAGTGTATTAAGGTGCTCGGCGGTTCTCATCGTCGTTATGCATCCGTCGGTGACATTATTAAAGTATCTGTAAAAGAAGCAATCCCACGTGGCCGTGTCAAAAAAGGCGATGTTATGAACGCTGTGGTCGTACGTACTAAAAAAGGTGTACGTCGCCCTGATGGTTCAGTACTTCGTTTTGATGACAATGCTGCTGTTTTGCTTAACCAGAACCAAGCCCCGATTGCCACTCGTATCTTTGGGCCGGTAACTCGTGAATTACGTGGTGATCAATTTATGAAAATTGTATCACTAGCACCAGAAGTACTGTGAGGTAACCCATGGCTAAATTACGTAAAGGCGACAATGTCATTGTTATTGCTGGTAAAGATAAAGGCAAACAAGGCACTGTGCTAGCGGTAAAAAATGACCGTATTAAAGTTGAAGGCATCAACATTGTAACCAAGCATCAAAAGCCAAATCAGGCTACTGGTGCTGAAGGTGGTATTGTTAAGCAAGAAGCTTTTTTACATATTTCAAACGTCGCAATTTTCAATGCGCAAACCCAAAAAGCTGATCGTATTACTTATCAGTTTGACGACGAAGGCAAAAAACAACGCGTTTATCGTTCAAACGGTGAAGTAGTGGCGACTGCATAAACACTAAGGGTGTATTAGCAATGTCAAGATTAAAATCATTATACAATGACGAATATAAGCAACAGATTAAAGAAGCTTTAGGCTTAGAAAACGTCATGCAAGTACCAAAAATTACCAAAATTACTCTTAATATGGGGGTTGGTGGTGCTTCACAAGATAAAAAGCTCTTGGAAGGTGCTGTAGCTGATATGACGGCAATTGCAGGTCAAAAGCCAGTTATTACTAAAGCTCGCAAATCTGTTGCTGCCTTTAAAATCCGTGAAGAATGGCCAATTGGTTGCAAAGTAACTCTTCGTGGCGAGCAAATGTATGAGTTTTTAGATCGTCTCATTGCTATTGCTATACCACGTATCCGTGATTTTCGAGGCTTTTCTCCAAAAGCTTTTGATGGTCGTGGTAACTACTCATTAGGCATCAAAGAGCAAATAGTTTTCCCAGAAGTTGATTATGATAAAATTGATCGCCTTCGTGGGCTTGATATCACTATCACGACAACTGCTCAAGATGATGAGCAGGGTCGGGCACTGCTTAAAGCATTCGGCTTCCCATTTAAATAGGATTTAAGCATTATGGCAAAGAAAAGCATGATTAATCGCGAATTAAAGCGCGAGAAAATGGTTGCTAAGTATGCTGATAAGCGTGCTAAGCTAAAAGCTATTATTAGTGACTCAAATGCAAGTGATGAAGAGAGAATGGAGGCGATTTTAGAGCTTCAATCTCTACCACGTAATTCATCACCTGTTAGATTACGCAACCGTTGTGGCGTTACTGGGCGTCCTCATGGTTACTTCCGTAAGTTTGGTTTATCACGTAATGTATTGCGCCGACGCGTTATGCAAGGTGATGTTCCGGGCGTACGTAAAGCTAGTTGGTAAGGGAGTAATAATATGAGTATGCAAGATACAGTTGCAGATATGCTAACCCGTATTCGTAACGCACAAATGGCAAAAAAAGTTTCTGTTGATATGCCAAATTCAAAGCTACGTAAATCTATTGCAGATTTATTAGTTAATGAAGGCTATGTGGCTTCGGCATCCGTAGAAGATCATGGTAACGGCAAAGCAACTCTAAGTATTGAGTTAAAATACTTTGAAGGCAAGCCAGTTATTGAAATAATTAAACGCTATAGTCGTCCTGGTTTGCGTCAGTACCGTGGTAAAGACGCAATTCCAACAGTTCAAAAAGGTTTAGGTGTTGCAATCGTTTCTACTAGCCAAGGCATCATGAGTGATCGTGCTGCACGCGCAGCTGGTATTGGCGGCGAAATAATTGCATTTGTAGCCTAAACTAAGAATCATATCATTTAATACTTCTAAAAAAATATTATTACGCTATAATATGTGCCCTCAACTAAGCACTTAACAAAATTTAGCAATATATTTATAGAAAGTGTTTGGGTGATATAGAGCTGATTATAAAAAAATAACAGGCTTTAGGCCTGTTAATTTTTTCATAGTCATTTGTTATTTATCTGTTATTAAGGATATTCCTATGTCTCGTGTGGCTAAAGCCCCAGTAGCACTGCCTAAAGGCACTAGTGTTACTTTGAACGGTCGGCAGGTTGAAGTTAAAGGCAAGCAAGGCACAATGTCTTTACACCTGCACGATTTGGTCGAGCTTAAACAAGAAGATGATCAAATCATCTTATTACCTGTTTCTGAAACGAAAGAAGCTTGGATGCATACTGGTACGGCACGTTCTCTTTTGAACAATTTTGTACAAGGTGTTTCTGAGGGTTTTGAAAAACGTTTACAGCTAATTGGTGTTGGTTATAAAGCTCAAGTTGCTGGAAATAAACTAACCTTGAATGTTGGTTATTCTCATCCAGTTGAATATATGCTACCTGAAGGTGTAAGTGCAGAAACACCAAGCCAAACTGAAATTGTCCTCAAATCAAGCGACAAACAGAAACTAGGCCAAGCTGCTGCGAACATCCGTAGTTATCGTCCACCCGAACCTTATAAAGGTAAAGGTATCCGTTATAGTGACGAGCATGTGGTTCGTAAAGAAGCTAAGAAAAAATAAGGTGAAATGACATGTTGGATAAAAAAGCTGCTCGCTTACGTCGAGCTAAAAAAACACGTGCTCACATCCGCCATTTGGGTGTGCATCGGTTAACTGTTAACCGTACTCCACGACATATTTATGCTCAGATCATTTCTCCAACCGGCGGAGAAGTTATTGCTCAAGCATCTACACTTGATGATTCGTTACGCTCTGGTGCAACGGGTAATGTTGAAGCTGCTACATCTGTAGGTAAACTTATCGCTGAGCGTGGTAAATCTCTAGGTATTACAAAAGTCGCCTTTGACCGTAGTGGTTTCAAATACCATGGTCGTGTTAAAGCCTTGGCTGAAGCCGCTCGTGAAAATGGATTGGAGTTTTAATTATGTCTAAAGTAGAACAAACAGACGGTCTTGTTGAGAAGTTAGTATCAGTGGATCGTGTCTCGAAAGTAGTTAAGGGTGGCCGTATTTTCTCATTCACTGCGCTCACTGTTGTTGGTGATGGTAATGGTCGTGTTGGTTTTGGTCGTGGTAAAGCTCGTGAAGTTCCAGCGGCGATCCAAAAAGCTCTTGAAGCTGCCAAACGTAACATGATCACAGTTGATCTTGATGGCGTTACATTACAACACCCAATTGTTGCCCGTCATGGTGCAAGTAAAGTATATATGCAACCAGCTAACGAAGGTACTGGTGTTATCGCCGGTGGTGCTGTACGTGCTGTACTTGAATCTGCTGGTGTAGAAGACGTATTAACTAAATGTTATGGTTCAACAAACCCAACTAACGTAGTACGTGCAACCTTTAATGGATTACGTGACATGTCATCACCTGAAAAGGCGGCAGCGAAACGTGGTAAATCTGTAGACGAAATTTTGGGCTAACCATTTTTTAGATATATATAAATAGGTGAGTTACGATGAAAACAATGAAAGTTACTCAAATTAAATCTGGTGCCCATCGCCTTAAGAGCCACAAAGCTTGTCTTATGGGTTTAGGTTTACGCCGTATCGGTCAAACCGTAGAAGTTGAAGACACGCCTTCAACCCGTGGAATGGTGAATCGCATCAATTACATGGTTAAAGTGGAGGAAGCGTAATGGGACTTAAATTAAACGAACTAGCACCTGCCCCCGGTTCTAAAAAAACAGCACACCGCAAAGGCCGTGGTATTGGTTCAGGTCTAGGTAAAACTGGTGGACGTGGTGTGAAAGGTCAAAAGTCACGTTCAGGATCTGGTATTCGTCGTGGATTTGAAGGTGGACAAATGCCTTTATTCCGCCGTGTACCTAAATTTGGTTTTACGAGTCAAATGGCCTTTACAACTGCTGAAGTTCGTCTGTCTGAACTCAATAAGATTGAGGGCGATGTAGTAAGTGTTGAGAGTTTGAAAGAAGCCAACATTATCCGTCATGATATGAGACGTGCGCGTATCATTTTATCTGGCGAGGTTACTAAAGCTTATACATTTAAAGGTGTTAAAGTGACTAAAGGTGCCCGTGTTGCTATTGAGGCAGCTGGCGGCACAATTGAGGACACTGAGGAGTAATCTTAATGGCTAAGCAATCAGTGCCGACCTCTGCAATACCGATGAACCCACTCGTGTTTATTAAAAAGTATGACGAGCTATGGAATCGCTTATTGTTCTTAATAGGGGCTCTGGTTGTCTACCGTTTAGGTTCACACATCCCAGTTCCTGGTATTAACCCAGAGCGCTTAGCTGATTTATTTTCTCGAAATGAAGGCACTATCTTAAGCATGTTCAATATGTTTTCCGGTGGTGCATTAGAGAGAATGTCTATCATGGCTCTAGGTATCATGCCCTATATATCAGCCTCAATTATAGTGCAGATGATGTCAGCTGTTCTACCCTCTCTTGAAGCTCTTAAAAAAGAGGGTGAAGCTGGTAGAAGAAAACTAAATAAGTATACCCGTCAAGGTACACTTGGTTTAGCTTTTCTTCAAGCCGTTTTTATGAGTACAGGCCTTATCAGTCAAAACCTTACGCTAACGACTGGTCTTGCATTCTTTATTCCCGCCGTAAGTTCATTAGTAGCTGGGGCCATGTTCTTAATGTGGCTAGGTGAGCAAATTACGGAAAGAGGGGTAGGGAATGGGATCTCGATGCTTATCTTTGCAAGCATTGTAGCCAGTGTGCCAAGTATGATTGGTCAGTCTTTTGATATGGTCAAGAATGATTCACAGAGTTTGATTATATTGCTTGTTTTTGCTGTATTAGGAATCGCAGTTACAGCTGGGATCGTATATATTGAACGGGCACAACGCCGTATTCCTGTTAACTATGCGCAAAAGCAGCAACAAGGTCGAAAAATATATACAGATCAGCAATCGCATTTGCCGTTAAAAATTAACATGGCAGGTGTTATTCCAGCAATTTTTGCAAGTGCTTTGTTAATGTTTCCAGCAAGCTTAGGTCAATGGGTAGGTAATTCTTCTGATCCTAGCTTATGGCAGCAATTCTTACAAACTATGTCGTTGCAATTAGCACCAGGTCAACCTTTGTATTTAATGTTATTTGGCGCTATGATTATTTTCTTCTGTTACTTCTATACGGCTTTAGTTTTTAGCCCTCGTGAAGTTGCAGAAAATTTGAAACGTAGTGGCGCATACATACCAGGAATAAGACCAGGGTTGCAAACCCAACGTTATCTTGATCATGTTTTAAATCGTTTAACCTTTATTGGGGCGATTTATATGACTGTTATATGTTTAATGCCTATGTTGATACAGTCTTCATTTGGCGTTCCATTCGGTCTTGGTGGTACCTCGCTTTTAATTATGGTAGTCGTAGTGATGGACTTTATATCTCAGCTACAGGCTCACTTAATGACACACCAATATCATGATCAAACACTAATTAAGTAAAATGTCATTACTATCGTTTTATGCTAAGTGTTTGTTCACTAGGAGAAAATTATGAAAGTTCAAGCATCTGTAAAAAAGATCTGTGGTAGCTGTAAAGTTGTTCGCCGTAAAGGTAAAGTACACGTTATCTGCAAAGCTGAACCACGCCACAAGCAGCGTCAAGGTTAATTGCATTTATGTATTCAGCTCTATTACGAATACATTTATAGAATAAACTTGAATAATTATGGCGGATGAGTTATCATCCGCCACTTGCCGTCGTTTGCGACAAATTTAATAGACGTTTTATGTGGTATTTAAATACGATTTGTTAGATAAATGTCTGAACGACAAAAATCTGAAACATAAGCATTACATTGATTGTATGCTCATTTTCACAACTGGAGAGAAATCAATGGCTCGTATTGCCGGCGTAAATATCCCGGATAACAAGCATGCAGTGATTTCGTTGACTTATATTTTTGGTATTGGTCGCACAACCGCTAAGCAGATCTTAGAAGCGGTTGGTATCGCACCAACGACAAAAATCAGTCAATTAGATGACACGCAGCTTGATGCTATCCGTGCACAAGTTGGGAACTACATGACAGAAGGTGACCTTCGTCGTGACGTTTCAATGAATATTAAGCGTTTGGTTGACTTAGGGTGTTACCGTGGTATTCGCCATCGTCGTAATTTGCCTGTAAGAGGCCAAAACACTAAAAATAATGCTCGTACTCGCAAGGGTCCGATTCGTTCAATTAAAAGATAATTAACTTAGGAAGCTAAAAGATGGCAAAAGACACCCGTGGTCGTAAAAAAACGGCACGTCGTTCGGTATCCGAGGGCGTAGCCCACATTCATGCGTCTTTTAATAACACCATTGTAACGATTACCGATCGTCAAGGTAATGCATTGGCTTGGGCCACTTCTGGTGGACAAGGCTTCCGTGGTTCACGTAAATCTACACCATTTGCCGCTCAGGTTGCAGCTGAAGTTGCTGGTAAAGCAGCTCAAGAATATGGTGTAAAAAATGTCGATGTTTTGGTCAAAGGACCAGGACCGGGTCGTGAGTCTGCGGTAAGAGCCTTAGGTGCATTAGGTTATAAAATTAACAGCATATCTGATGTTACCCCAATCCCACACAATGGTTGTCGTCCGCCTAAAAAGCGTCGCGTATAAACTATTATTACCGTATATCTCGTTTTTATAAACGATTTATATACGGTGTGTGTATTAAGACGAAATTACCGTTACAAGTTACTATTAAGACGTAACTCAAGGAGACACAAGCATGGCCCGTTATACAGGACCAAAATTAAAGTTGTCACGTCGTGAAGGTACTGATTTACATTTAAAATCAGGCATTAAACCTTATGACGTTAAGACTAAAAAATCAGGTAGTGTACCTGGACAGCATGGAAATAGTCGTAGCAAAAGCTCTGAGTATTCTTTACAGCTTCGTGAAAAACAAAAAGTTAAACGTATTTATGGGGTTTTAGAGCGCCAATTTGCTAACTACTACAAAGAATCTGCACGAGCACGTGGTGCAACTGGTGAGAACCTGTTGCAAATGCTTGAACGCCGTTTAGATAATGTCGTTTATAGAATGGGTTTCGGCTCAACACGTGCAGAAGCGCGTCAGTTAGTTAGCCATCGCTCTGTTATGGTTAAAAAAGCCGGTCGTGATGAGTTTGTTCGTGTAAACATTCCTTCAATTCAGGTCCAAGATGGCGATGTTATCGCTATTCATGAAAAAGCAAAAGAACAGTTGCGTATTAAGAATGCTATTGAACTTGCAACTCAACGTGGTATACCAGAGTGGTTAGACGTTGATCATAGCAAGATGCAAGGTACATTTAAGCAAGCGCCAGATCGTACTGATCTACCAGCTGAAATCACCGAAAGCTTAATCGTTGAATTGTATTCTAAGTAAACGCAAATAATTATTAGATTAACTAATCGAGGTGACAATATGATGCTAAGTGCTACCGAGTTTCTAACGCCAAATGCCATTAATGTGGATGCGGTTGATGAAACCAATGCAAAAGTCACGCTCGAGCCGTTAGAACGCGGCTTTGGGCATACATTAGGTAATGCCCTACGTCGTATTCTTTTATCTTCATTGCCTGGTGCAGCAGTAATTGAAGCAGAGATTGAAGGAGTAGATCATGAATATTCTACTCTTGAAGGTCTGCAGGAAGATGTTTTAGATTTACTTTTAAATCTAAAAGGTCTTGCAATTACCATGCACGATCAAAATGAAGTGTTTTTAACCTTAGACAAAAAAGGGGCTGGCATAATTACTGCGGCAGATATTGATTTACCGCATAATGTTGAAATTGCTAATCCCGATTTAGTATTAGGTACTCTTGGTGAACGTGGGCATTTAAAAATGCGCTTACGTGTGGTTATGGGCCGTGGTTATGAGCCTGCTAACTTACGCCGTGAAGACGGTAACACAAAAGCTATTGGTCGTTTAAAACTAGATGCTAGTTTTAGTCCAGTTTCACGTGTTGCTTACCAAGTTGAAAACGCTCGTGTTGAACAACGTACTGATCTTGATCGCTTAATCATTGAGCTAGAAACCAATGGTACAATCGATCCAGAAGAGGCAATTCGCAAAGCGGCAACGATTCTGCAGCAACAGATCTCAATCTTTGTAGATCTAGAAGCTGAAGAAACGCCAGAACCTGTGAAAGAGAAAGAAGAAGTTGACCCTGTCCTATTACGTCCAGTGGACGACTTAGAACTAACGGTTCGTTCAGCCAACTGTTTGAAAGCTGAAAACATTTACTATATCGGTGATTTGGTACAGCGTTCTGAAACAGAACTCCTGAAAACCCCAAATCTTGGTAAGAAGTCATTGACTGAAATTAAAGACGTATTAGCGTCTAAAGATCTTGAACTGGATATGCGCTTAGAAAATTGGCCACCAGCAGATCTACGTGTTGATGATCGTTTTTCTTATCGTAGCCGTTAACTATTAAGGATATTTGACCATGCGACATCGTAAGAGTGGAGTTAAGCTGGGTCGCACCGGCAGCCATCGTAAGGCCATGTTCCAGAACATGACAAACTCACTGTTTGAACATGAACTGATTAAAACAACTGTACCAAAAGCTAAAGAGTTACGTCGTGTAGCTGAGCCTTTAATTACTATGGCAAAAGAAGATACGGTTGCTAACCGCCGTTTGGCTTTCAGCCGTATGCGTAATAAAGATATGGTTGGAAAGTTATTTGGTACGTTAGCACCACGCTATCAAGACCGCCCAGGTGGATACTTACGTATCATCAAATGTGGTAATCGTGATGGTGATAACGCACCAATGGCTTATGTTGAGCTTGTAGACCGTGACTAAACATTAGTTAAGTTTATACTTATACTAAAACCTCAGTAGCTCTATTAATTGTAGTGAATATACTATTAATAGAGCAACTGGGGTTTTTTAGTATTAAACTTTCACTACTGCTTATTGAGTAATTTGTTTTTAGTCTTAGTGGTTTTTAGTCTTAGTGACAGTATATTGGATTACATACATTTATACACCTCATAACGATAAAGTGAGCTCGAGCTATGATTAAGCTATTGAGTTGTCTTGCTCTGATGATCTATTTATGCTGAATAAATGTTGGATCTAGG
This sequence comes from Psychrobacter sp. CX97, assembly GCF_057396285.1. NCBI lineage: Bacteria > Pseudomonadati > Pseudomonadota > Gammaproteobacteria > Moraxellales > Moraxellaceae > Psychrobacter > Psychrobacter sp. CX97. Next base: position 117,738 of record NZ_JBXYJE010000007.1, read on the forward strand.
TTTATTATTCCACTAGCTCTGATACATCTCCCGCACCTTGACGGATTAGAGTAGGTGGAAAATCTGTCATATCGACCACAGTAGTTAGTTTAGTGGTTAGAATGCCTGCATTGACTAAAACGTCAACTTGATTACTAAGCTTCTCTTCGATATCAAATGGGTCATCTAGAGACAACTGCATATCAGGCATAATAAGTGAACTTGTTAGAATAGGTTCGCCTATTCCCTGTAAAAGCATTTGTGCAATTGGGTTTGAAGGCACCCTAATACCAATGCTTTTTTTCTTTGGGTGTGATAGTTTCTTAGGTACATCCTTTGTGGCATTCAAAATAAAGGTTATCGGTGCAGGAGTAATAGCCTTTAACGTTTTAAACTGTTGGTTATCTACTGTAGCGTAAGTCGCAATCTCGCTCAAATCTTGACACAGTAATGTGAACTGATGATTATCATCGAGCTGCCTTATTTGTTTAAGCTTTGCTAAGGCATTTTTTGAACCAATTTTGCAACCGAAAGCATAACTGGTATCCGTAGGGTAGATAATCAATAAGTCATTTTGCAACGCCTCAACGACTTGTTTAATTAGTCTTGGTTGTGGATTACTTGGATGTATATATAAGGTTTGCATGGGGTACCTTCAATAAAATAATTTTTAACTACTCAGACATAATACTATGCTCATATTGCTTTATTGTCTTGTTTATATCATGACATAAATGTGAAAGTGCAGTTAATAGCTTTTTTGCGTCAGATGGTAGAAGATCTGGGTTTTCAATAAATATTTGCGCTTGGTGGTAGACGTCTATTGCAAAAGTGCTTTTGCTAGTATCAAAGTTTGCATTCAGGTTATCTTGTGATGCCCGAAACTCTTTACCGCATGTTAGAGTAAATAAACATTCTAAAGCTTGCGGTTTTATCTCAACACGTTCAAATGCCCTTTGTTGCGCTTCACTTCGTCCATCTGGTGCATACCAGTAGCCAAAATCTGGTAGGCTTCGACGTTTGACCCCTGCAATGCACCAGTGGCTGATTTCATGTAGTGCACTAGAGAAAAAACCATGTGCAAATTCTAATCTAGCGGGTTGGGTTTGTGTGGCGGGAAAGTATTCTGGTTCATTTTTTCCACGAGTGAGTACAACATTGTGTGGTCTAAATGTCTGATTAAAAACTTTTATTAGCCAATCAACTTCAAGTATCTCGATGTCTTTTCTATAACTTTGCTTAGTAATGTCATGAGACTGGCGTCTTTTATTTTGAATATCCTGCCATAGCTTAGCTAGCTCTCTTACAGACTTTTGATCATTAACGCTTGAGGTTGAAGTAGCAAAGATAAAATGTGTATGCTCGAGTTTAATATGGGTAGTGGACGAGTAAGACAAATAATCTATTAATTTACTTATAGGTAACTCATTAAAATTAATATTTGACATAGTAGGCATTGTAACTGGTAAAAGAGTTTTTTTAAGGAGATAGCGTTATACAGTGCGAGTAGCGACCTGTTTAAAAATATTAATATACATTGCTATAAGGACTATCTGCATTATATAGCTTACAATAGTGCTATATCTGTATTATTTGAAAATCGTGAGATGACATTATGTTAACTAAGAATGTGAGAAAAATGAACGCTTTCCAAACGGCTTCTAAGTCTTCCTCCAATAACGTTGAAGAAAATTTACCAAATCATATTAATCTGGAAAAGTGGCAAGACGTGGGATATAACTGGTATGGTACTATCATACCTAGAAATATGCCACGTTTGGCTAGTTCAGTTCCTGCCAAATATTTAGATGAAACCATTGATCTAAAGTTTGAGATGAAAAAAATAGGTCAGTTGCTGACATTAACAATGGATTTCTCAGGTAAGATTTGGGTAATTTGTCAGCGTTGCCTAGAACCTTTAAACATAGATGTAGGTCATCACAATCAATTGGTTTTACTGGAAAATGAAGCGCAAGAGAGTCTGGTAGATGAATCAGATGATTATTTATTGCTTGATGAACTCTTAGATAGCTATGCAGAGAATAAAAAAGGTGAACGTTTGTTACCGATTACAAAGCTTATAGAGGATGAATTATTACTGGATGTTCCTTTATCGGCGAAACATGATGATTGTGAAATGGCAGTAGAACAGGTAGGGGATATTATTGAAGAAGAGGCAGAAAGTCCGTTTGCCGCATTAGCAGAATTAAAAGGCAAACTGTGAGTTAGCATGGTTGTGTGATTAAAGTCGATGTATAAGAACAATAGTAGAATTGCCCCTTTATTTAATGGAATAAAAAGCGTATAATCCCTCGTTTATTATTCCCAGATTTTAACCCTATTTGATTTTTAATAAGAGTTTCTCTTATTTTGGTCAATAGAGAACTCATTTTTGCTAGATGAGCGTTGCTGTATTTATACTTGGTGGCGCTAAAAGCATGTTTTAGAATAGGAGCTAGTCCCATGGCTGTTCAAAAAAGTCGTAAAAGTCGCTCACGTCGTGATATGCGTCGTTCACACCACCATATGGAAGTTGCTGAGTTGAGCATTGATGCCACAACAGGTGAAAAACATCGTCGTCATCATATGACTAAAGATGGATTTTACCGTGGTCGCCAATTGTTTAAGGCAAATCAAGACGACTAATTCATAAATCATTTTTATGATTGAGTTTCATATAAGAGCCAAGCTTATCTAATGCGAACGTGTCATTAGGAAGCTTGGTTTTCTTATTTTTAATGATACATATATAAGATATATCTAGTTGAGTCTTATAAATTAGATATTATGTTACCCTTATATACTATTATAGGTATATTATTTATAAGGTGTGCTGTTTAACTCCGCCTTATATCGGATCTAAATTGAACAAACTATTCTAAAATATAAGTAGGCAATAAAATGTCGATATCACAGTCGCAACCAGTCAAAAAACAAGCTTCATCGGATTTACCTCGGCGTATCGCAGTTGTTTTCCCCGGACAAGGATCTCAAACTGTGGGTATGCTATCTGAGCTTAGTGAAGAGTATCCGATAGTTAATGCCACGTTTCAAGAGGCTAGCAATGCGTTGGGGTTTGACTTATGGGAAGTTTGCCAAGATGATGTTGAGCTGGGTAAAACAGAGAATACACAGCCTGCTTTATTAACGGCAAGTATAGCTATTTGGCGCATTTTAGAAGCGCAAGCTGATATTGAGCCTTTATTTTTGGCAGGTCATTCACTTGGTGAGTATAGTGCGCTGTGTGCAGCAGGTGCTATAAGTCTAAGTGATGCTGTTAAATTAGTCCATGCTAGAGGCAAGTTAATGCAGGAGGCTGTGGCCGATATTGATACGAAAATGGCCGCTGTACTTGGTTTAGAAGACAGTCAGGTGACCAGTATATGTGACCAAGTTAAAAGCAGTAGTGATGAGTATATCGTCAGTGCCGCTAATTTTAATAGCCCTGGTCAAGTGGTGGTTGCAGGCAATGAGCAAGGTGTAGAGGCACTGATTGAGCAGATTAAGGCCATGGGTAAAAAAGTCGTGCCCCTTAAAGTGAGCGTTCCCTCACATTGTGCTCTAATGGAGCCAGCCAGCGACGCTTTAGCAAAAAAACTCAAAGCAAGTGATATTAATTTACCAAGAATACCGGTAATTCAAAATCGTAATGCCGCTGTTGAAAAGACGGTTACCAATATTACCCAAGCACTAACTGAGCAGTTAAGTATGCCTGTGCTTTGGACGCAAACCATGCAAAATTTAGCAGATAAACATATAAACTTGCTAATCGAATGTGGTGCAGGTACGGTGTTAAGTAATCTTGCAAAAAGACAAGAGACACCTATTGCAAGTTTTCCTACAGATAAGCCTGCACGTATAATTAAATTATTAGAGGAGTTGTCATGAGCCGTACTATTACATTGGTAACGGGCGCTAGCCGAGGGATTGGCAAAGCAATTGCTAAGCGATTTGCAAAAGAAGGTCATTTTGTTATTGGTACTGCAACTACTGCTGAAGGGGCGCAATCTATCGATGATTATTTACATGATGCTGGTGGTATTGGCAGAGCTTTAAATGTCAATGAACCTGAGCACATTGAGAAATTATTTGAAGAAATAGAAAGCGTTTATGGTAGTGTTCAGGTATTGGTAAATAATGCTGGTATTACTAAAGATGGGCTTCTCATGCGTATGAGTAGTGAGGACTGGGATACAGTTGTTGAAACCAACCTAACCTCTATATATCGCATGAGCAAGCGTGCTATGCGTGGTATGATGAAAGCTCGTAAAGGCCGTATTATAAATATTACTTCTGTGGTTGCGCAGATGGGTAATGCTGGTCAAGCAAATTATGCAGCTACCAAAGCAGGTGTAGAAGGTTTTAGTCGTACGTTAGCTCGTGAGATTGGCTCACGTAAAGTCACTGTAAACTGTGTGGCACCTGGTCTGATTGAAACAGATATGACTGATGAGCTAGATGAGCGTTTATTAAACTCTATGCTTGATGCTGTACCAGCAGGTCGTTTAGGTCAACCTGAAGATGTGGCAGCGGCAGTCTCTTTCTTAGCAAGTGATGAAGCAAGTTATATTACGGGTGCTGTTTTACCTGTTAATGGTGGCATGTATATGTCATAGCCCCTGTATTACAAAGGCAAAATTACAACTAAATAGCCAAACTGTTAAAAAAATTGCTAAATGGCTTATAAAAAGGTTAGTAATAAGTAAATCCTTTTGATACAATGAACACTTGTAAACTAAACTATAAGGGATGGTTGTCAAGACCATTTCGTTCGTCATAGTTACAATATTATCAATATTATAATTATGCTTTAAATTGAGTAAGGAGACTTTCATGAGCGATGATATCGAGTTAAAAGTAAAGACTGCAGTAGCTGAACAACTGGACATTAATGTTGAAGACATTAGTAATGATGCCTCATTTATGAATGATTTAGGTGCAGATTCTTTAGATTTAGTAGAGCTAGTAATGTCATTTGAAAATGATTTTGATATCACTATCCCTGATGATGATTCAAGTGAAATCACAACCGTACAAAAAGCGATTGATTACGTTAAGTCAAAGCTGTAACTTTATCTTAATGGATATTTGTAGCTTTGGTAAGTAAGCCTATCGTTTAAAAGCGTGTTGACGCTTGCTAAACCACGATTTATCGTGGTTTTTTTATGGATAGTGTTTATGTATTTTGCGGTAATTAATAGGTTTAATTTGCAGAGCAAAACCATATTTTTCCCAGAGCAAGATCATATTTTTACTGAAAAATAAATTAGCATTATTAAAGCCACTAATATATTACAGACACTAAGTTGTTAATTTAGCGTTATTGGGCCTAAGTTTATTCATTTTAGATCAATCCAATACATCTATTTATGCGTAGATGCCTTATGAAGTACCTGTAATGGCAAATATGTTGACTATAGTAGACACAAGATGGGTAGCTCTCTATATAGTCATATAAAGTAGAATTAATAAAATGTAACAATACGCTACATTTGGATAGTGATTATTCTATCCGTTATGGCTATACTTTTAGTTGATAAGTTAAAAAACTTATATCACTAGCCAGTCTTATTAATTATTTATAATAAATATATGATTAACATTGGCTTAATTAATAACTTAATTAATAAAAAGTAATAGGAGAAATTTATGGGAATTTTTAGTTTCGCAAAGGACATCGGCGATAAAATATTTAACCGCGATGAGAAGAATCCAGAGTCAAAAGCTGACTCTAATACCCCAGAATCTAGCGAGCCGTCAGCTCAATCTGTTGCAAACCTTTTGTTAAAGCGTATTCAGCAACAAAATCTTGATATTAGTGATCTTAAAGTCAAATATAATGGTAGCACCGATACTGCTGAAATAAGCGGTAGTGCAGCAACTCAGGCAGACCGTGAAAAAGCCATTATCGCGATTGGTAATGTTCAAAACGTTGCTAAAGTTATTGATAATATTGATATTAAAGATGATGCCCCTGAGTCGACAATGTATACGGTTAAGTCGGGTGATACATTATCAAAAATTTCTGCAGAAGTTTATGGGTCAGCAAATGAATATAATAAAATTTTTGAAGCCAATAAACCAATGCTGACCAGCCCAGATAAAATTTATCCTGGTCAAGTCTTACGTATTCCTAAGCCATAATTTAATTTATTATTAAATTCTGTATTTATATTTATCTGTATTTATATTTAATAGTTAAGTAACTAAAATAAAACTAAAGTAATATGTTAATCACTAAATAAGTAGCTCTTCACAAAAAACAGTGAGTTGAAAGATAGTGAGTTGAAAGTTAGTTGATTAACGCTTTATATAGAAGGGCATACATTTATAGTATGCCTTTTTTTATGGGAATTTTTATAAGTGATGATAGGGATAACTACGTTTTGTTGGTAGATGCCTGTTTAGTTAAAAAAAACTGTTTATTTTAGTGAAGAGCATTACAAATTAGGCAACTTTGTGGTTAATTGGATTTGTATTTAGATCTTATATTAAACATGACATGGGACAAGGTTTATAAAATAAAGTTTACAAACACAGTTAACTAAGCCTGCTTATTTTTAGCGTTTTGCTGATCAATTGCCCAAATTATGTGTTCATCGAGCATGTCATTAATTTGTCCTAATCGACGTTTTAATGCGCTAAGATATTCAGGGTTATATGGGGCATTGCCCAAACCTATAGATATATTGCGTAAAAAATTTATGTAACCCGTCCGTCTTATGGGGCTTCCCTGCGTACGCTCGAGGAACTGTTCCTCGCTCCAATTCCAAAGCTCAATGAGTGTGCTATTATCGAGTCCGTGACGGGCATGAAAGTCATCAATAACAGTAACATTAGCATAACGATTCCAAGGACAAATTAGCTGACAATCATCACAACCAAAGATGCGATTTCCGATAGCTTCCCTGTATTGCTTATCAATGGCACCATCATGTTCAATCGTTAAATATGAAATACAGGCATTAGCCTTCAGTTGATAGGGGGCAGTAATCGCTTGAGTCGGGCATATTTCTATACACGCTGAACAACTGCCACAGTGTGCTTGTACAGGCTCATCTTCTGGGAGAGTAAGGCTCAAAAATAACTCGCCCAATACAAAAAAAGACCCTGCTTGCTTATTAATCAGTAGTGTATGCTTGCCTGTCCAGCCCAGCCCAGCTGCATCAGCTAGCGGCCGTTCAAAAATAGGTGCTGAATCACTAAAGGGTCTAAATATAAAGGGGGCATCCGTATTGATGTCAAGGTGTTGCCACTGCGGGAGCATCTGTTCAATAGACAGAGCCAATTTTTTTAGCCTAGCACGCATGATTTTATGATAGTCACGACCACGAGCATATCGAGCGATAATCGCATTGTTTGGTCGTGCATTATCTTGCACAGTGCGTGGTTTTGGGGGTATTTGAAGATAATCCATACGTACAGATATTATGGTACGAGAGCCTTCGACTAATAATGAAGGATTGGCACGCTTATCGTGATTTTTTTCAAGAAAGGTCATTTGACCATGATTGCTTTGAGCCAGCCAATCCTTTAATCCTTGCATTTGACGCTTAAAAACGGGGTTATAAACACTCACAAATCCGCAAGTGGCAAACCCTAACTGCTGAGCTTGCTCACGAATCCAAGCTTTAACATCTTCTGGATGACTAAAGGCATTGGTTTTAATCGAATGGTCAGATTTTGGGTTAGACATAGGGTAGAGCTCAAAGCATCAGGATAAAAGAGTATGATAAGCTATAGTGAGTTATTTTTAAAAGGTAAGAGTGAAAATGACGGTGTTACCCCTAACCAACCAGCAAGTTTATCAGTACATTAAACCTTAATACCTTAATATAAAGGGGAGAAAATGAAATCTAATGCTAATGCAATTAATAAAAAAATGACACCTTTATATACTCCAAGCCAAGTTTATGCTATTGAAAACAAATGGTTTGAGTCTGGTAATGCTAGCTTTGGGTTGATGCAGCAAGCAGCGTGGCAAATGGCGATGTGGATATATACGCATAATAATAAAAATCTTAAAGGCTATGTATGGGTTGGTAGTGGGAATAATGGCGGCGATGGCTGGCTTGTAGCAACTTATCTTAAACAATTAGGTGCTGATATCCGCGTTATTGAAGTCGGACAAGTAACCAGCGACGATGCGAAGTTAGCGCAACAGACAGCACAAAATAATGGTATTGAGAGTATAAATTTTGAGCAAATTATAGAAGATAAGCACAGCCCAAAAAATGAACAGTTTGCTGATGCGACCCTATTTATAGATGCATTATTTGGTATTGGTTTAGATAGAGCGCCTACGGGTAGTTATGCTCAAGCGATTCATACCATTAACGAAAATGCGAAGCTATTCAACATTAACATAGTGGCGATTGATGTGCCAAGTGGGCTGGTTGCCAGTACGGGACAGGTATTTAATGACTGTGCCGTAAAAGCAGACAGCACATTATGTTTAGTGGCACGTAAGATTGGGTTACATATCAAAGATGGGGTCGATTTTAGCGGTAATGTGGTGGACTTTCCTCTTATTCCAAGCATCCTTGAATATAAGCCAGATGCTAGATTACAGTATATGGCGCAAGTTATGACTAAGCGAAATAGTAACTCTCATAAAGGCAGTTTTGGACATGTGCTAATTATTGGCGGTAATCAAGTTGATGGCTCACAAGGGATGGGCGGTGCCGCCATATTATCCGCATCGAGTGCATTTGTGGTAGGTGTGGGTAAGTTAACTGTTGCCTGTCATGAGGCATTTCATGGAAGTTTGATTACCACATTACCCAATGCAATGACTATTGATTTACATGATATTAATGGTGTCACGCGTCTTATTAAGCAATGCGATGTGGTTGCTATTGGTATGGGGCTTGGGCGAGATGATAAAAGCCAAGCTTTATTTGATGCGTATTTAGAATCCGCCATGTTCGCAGGAATAGATATAGTGATTGATGCAGATGGCTTGTATCATTTAGCAGAGTTAGTAAGTCAACAACCTGAGTTAAAACAGAGGCTTGCTTCATATTCTGGCAGTTCAGATAATGATCAAAACTCGCCTAAAATATATTACACGCCACACAGTGGCGAGGCGGCAAGACTGATAGGTAATGATGTTAAGACTGTCGAAGCCAATAGATTAGATGCAGTGAAAAGCTTAGCGGATAGTTATAAGGGCAATTGGCTCTTGAAGGGTGCAGGTTCAATTGTTATTGAGCAAGATGAGGTATATGTGTGCGGCGCAGGTAATGCCGGAATGGCCACAGCAGGGATGGGGGATGTACTGTCTGGACTAGTTGCCGGTTTATTGGCTCAGAAGTCTATGTTTGGCACAATGCATGACAAAATGTGTAGCAGCTTACAACAAGCAGTGATGATCCATGCTATGGCAGGAGATAAATTAGCGGATAAAGTAGGCGAGTGGGCAGTTCAGGCTAGCGATATGCACAGCATGATAGGGCAGGTGTTGAAAGAGTTAACTTAATATTGTTGATTTATATCATCAAAAATGTATGAGTTTTCAAGCGTATACCTTTGGTACACTGTTGAATTAAACGCAATAAATTAACTTGTTTAAATTTAAAGCAGCGACTAAAACCAGTGTAAGTTATTCAAGTAAGCTCAGCCAGCGGGTTAGACTGTTAGACCAGACCCTGCGAATTCCCTTTTAAAAAAGGTATGAGAGTCAGATTGCTTGTCCCGTGCAGTATTGGTCGATCAGCTTTTGATAATTTTCACGTTTTAATTCAATCTCACGATTGCTTAAGTATTTACGACCACCATTGGCATCTAATTCATATATGCGACCACCAGAGTTGAGATTGGTCAAATTATTACGCAGTGATTGACAACGTTGGGCATTATCTTTTAACTCTTGTTCGATGGTTTGCTGTTGAGATAAAACGTTTGATTGAGCTGCAGGTGGGTTGGTCTTCCCAGCTAATTCACCAGCATCCAACTGTCGTCCATTGCTACGTAGCTCTATAATTTCCACTTCATTTTTTGAACCCTCTGGTGGAAATTGTGAAAACTTAACTTCGCCAAATTTACCAATAGACTTATACACCGTTGTCGTGGTGGCACTCGCAGGAGTGAGCATGGCAATGAAAGCTATAGCCATTGTAGTTGTTTCAAAAAGCTTTTTTAATGGTACTTTTAATTGTACTAGAGTCATGCGCTTAACCTATAAATTAGTCAAAAGGGTCAATTCGTTATCACTTACTGATGATTTGAAGCTCTTCGTTTATGCACCTATCACGTACACAGGATATAGCCACTTAATGGATTGTAAGATATATTGAATTATAAATGAACAGCCAATAGTTGTTTTTTTTAATGAAACGATCAACTAAATTTAAATTCGGTTTTAGTCACATAAACCCAAATATCTTAGTAGCGTTTAATACTTTGATCTTTAGATATGACCTCTTGATGGATTGGGAAGTCGTCGTGAGAACTAAAGTTTTTTCGGTCATTAAAATAATGGGTTAATGTTCGCCTAACCGCCTCAAAGGCGATATCATTCCAAGGGATGTCTTGTTCACTAAATAAACTGCACTCTAGGCTTTCAGGACCTACATCATATTTACCATCCTGCAAATTAGCCAAATAAAGGGTATAAATTTGTCCGATGTCTGGAAGATCGTAGATACAGTATAGGTTTAAATTTGTGGCAATAGCATCCGCTTCTTCAACAGTTTCACGTGCAGCCCCTTCTGCAATGGTTTCACCAATTTCCATGAAGCCAGCAGGAATTGTCCAAAACCCATATCTGGGTTCAATAGCACGACGACACAACAGTATTTTATGATCATAAACAACGAGCGCACCGCTAATGACTTTTGGGTTTTCGTAGTGAATGTGATGGCAGCTTGGGCAAACTAAGCGTGGCTTATGATCGCCTTCAGGAATTTTTTGCTCCGCTTCGTGACCACATTGTAAGCAGTACGCCATAAGAGTGTCCTTTTGTATATTTTCACTATTTTAATCGATGTTTAATCAGTATCTTAAACAAGGGTCTTAAAAGTTATTGATCAGGTTATATTACATTTAAGTTAGAATTAGAGTGTCTTGAGTGACTGAGACGAACAATCATCACGATAGCATACTTAATATGAATCCGTTAGGCTAGGGTAACAGTAAGGCAGTATAAATGACCTATGGCAAATTATCGCAAAAATAGTTCACCTCTCACCTCGCTTCGTCCACTTTCACATTCGTTAAGATTTGACGAGTTGGCTGTGGCCTTGCCTGAGCATATTGACACGCCTATTTTGAAAAAACTAGCGCTTAATGTTCAGGCGCATATGTTTTTGGCTGAGCAGGCTACTGACTTACACATTACTGCGCAATCTTATGTCACGCAAGATTGCGAGATTGGTTCTGCCAAAGCTATTTTAGACTATTTGCTTGATACGGTGAATGCAGATGCCTCGGTGTTGGTGGCTATTACCAATGAGGCATGTCCTAAGGTACTACTTACGAGGCGTGCTGGCCACTTAAATGCGCACGCAGGTGAGGTGTCTTTTGCTGGTGGTAAATATGACGAAGCTGATCATAATAATGTGGTTACTGCATTGCGTGAAGCCTGTGAAGAAACAGCGTTGCCACCCAGTAAAGTACAGATTGTTGGGCAACTGCCGACACAGATATCAAAGTCCGGTATGAGCGTGCGCCCGATCGTGGCGTTGGTTGAACCTAACATAACTTATGTGCCAGAGCTGGGTGAGATAGATCGTATCTTTTGGGCAGATCTTGACACGTTAATAAAGCAGCCCACCACTGAATATCAAGTAGATTATCAGAAAAATGGTCAAACTGTTGAGCTATTAACCCCCTGTTGGACTATAGATAATGAAACCGTCTGGGGGCTAACAGGTCGCATTTTAGCCAGTTTATTAGAAATTAGCTTTAATGTTAAAATAGAGTGGTATTATCGTTTCTTAAACTCGTCAAATGATACCTATTTAAATCAGTAGCTTTAAAAAGTAGTACTAAATAAGTAGCGGCCTATGATTCAAATGCTCAAGCTGTCCTAAGATAAAATATTTTTCCCTTTTTATATGCTAATTTTTTTATATGCTAATTATTAGGGCTACGTATTAGCCAGTACAGAAATAGTCCCTGTATAAATATCAATCATTTTATTGTTGTCGTTAGTATCTGTCAGCCTCAAGCTACCATTTGGGTTGATGCCAGAAGCCGTTCCATAAATGGTTTTGTCCTGCTGTTGAACGATAAGGTGATGGCCAGTCAGTACATTCATTGCGGCATAATCGTTCATAAATTGATGGATGCTATATGGGTCGATAGTGAATAGATTGTATTGATTAATGGCGCGTAGAATAGTGTCGCAAATAGGCAGGTATAAATCTTCAGGACTCAGAGTATCCTGCATCAATTCTTCTAACATTTGATTTAAGCTAATAGCTTGATAGTCCATTCCTTCTTGCGTTACCTTATCAAGCTTGGGGGCATTATCTACGTTTAAACCCACGCCAACCACAACCCCAGTAAGACGACTGTGGGTCATAACTGGCTCAATTAGAATTCCCGAAAGCTTGTTAAACATGAGTGTGTTTTGTGTGCATTCATTGTCCAAATACCGATCAGGTTTATCTAAACGTCTATTAAGATTATAGAATCCAACATCGTTTGCCCATTTAACGCCAATAGTTTCACAGCCATTTTGCAGACGCCACTGGTTTATTTGTTGAATAATAGTGAGGCGGGTTAAATGGCATCCTACCACTAAAGATAATAGCCCTGATAAAGGACTCTCTAACGGATGATAGACGGATAAATATACGTTCCCTTTAGGCGATTGCCATGTACGGTTGTGTTGACCACGCCCCTGAGTTTGACAACTAGCAGTGAGCATATAGGGCAGAGTAACATCAATGTTTCCAGTCTTAATTTCCTTGATTAGCTGGCTATTAGTCGAGGGGCTAACGGGAACATGACGGTGGGCAATTTGATGTGAAAACGAGTTATACATTGACTGACCTTGTAGAAAGACTCAACGAATGGGTTTAGTAATCTGGTATATGTGATGAATACTAGCATATTAATATCGAGTTACTGAGCGAGTTTGTTATACTGGCGTACTAACAGGTTGAGACAGGCAAAACAATATGACAATGATAGTTTGGTTTGTTGTGGCTGGTGTATTTGCTGGTCTATGCGCTGGGTTATTTGGTGTGGGCGGTGGCATGATTGTTGTGCCAGCATTGGTCTGGATCTTTACCGCTTATGGGTTTGCTCCTGAGATTGTTACTCATTTAGCCGTGGGCACGTCACTTGCTACCATTATGGTTACTTCAATCAGCTCGCTTACGGCACATCACAAGCGGAATGGCGTGCGTTGGGAAGTGTGGAAAAACATGGCAGGGGGGTTAGTCATCGGTAGTTTGGTTGGTGCCGCAGTAGCGGACCAAATAAATGGCTTAATGTTGCAAGCTCTCATTGGCGCAGCAGCATTAATGATTGCTTTAAAGATGTTGTTTTTATCCAATAAAGAGCAAGTTGGTAAACCATTACCTCCTGCACCTGCACAGTTTGGAGCAGGGTCTGGCATTGGATTGGCTTCGGCGATATTTGGTATTGGCGGTGGCAGTTTGACAGTGCCATATTTGACATGGGCAGGTTTACCCATGCGTCAAGCAGTTGGTACATCAGCCGCCTGTGGGTTGCCTATTGCGCTAGCGGGTGCCATTGGCTTCGCTTGGTTTGGTCAAGACGTTGCTAATCTACCAGAAGGTGCGATTGGTTTTGTCCATATTATTGCTTTTTTTTGTATTTCAGCTGCCAGTTTTATGACTGCAAAGTTTGGTGCTAAACTCGCGCACCAATTGCCTGCAACGAGCTTGAAAAAAGCGTTTGGCGTATTACTGATATTTGCGGGTGGTCAACTATTGTGGTCGGGATTGCACGGTATGGGTATTGTTTAAGTCACTAAGTTATTTTAAGTACTTAAGTATTTATCTATTTAGCTGTTTAAATTGTAGTTATTTAAGTGATTTTGATGTCATGTTGATGTCATGGTAGGTAAGCAAACATAATAACTTAAGCAATTTATCAGTTTTTATCAATAGCATCTAGCCCTAGACGTATCCAACGTTTGGCCAATTCGTCTCTGTCGGTTAACATATTCCACAGCGCATCTTCGCTTAGTATAGAATATTCTTGACCTGAGCAATCGACACTTAAGTCACGTTTATGATCTTCCATCCACTGCGGGCTTTGGTAATACATTGTTAACTGATCAAATAGGGCTTCTGCTTCTAGCCATTGCTTTTGTGCTTCGGCTTGCTGGCGATATAAGTCGCGCCATTGTTCGTACTTCTGCTGCAATTCTTGAGGATTATGTTTGGTCATTTTGCTCTCTACTTCCTTTTGCTTTCTACTTTCACGGTCATCCACTATTACTCATGGGTTATGGATGCTGTTTTTGAGGTTTAGTAATTCAAGTAATAGGGCTGTTTGTTAACAGCGACGTTTCTGAATAACGGTATGTGTTAAGAGCTGTTCGTATTAAGGTTTTTTTAAAGACTGTATTATGTGAAGGTTTTTTTAGATATTTCTATAGTTAGTAATATGGGCGCAGAGATGAGTGATATCAATATAAAACCACATTGTTATTGTTACAAGTTATAAACTCTAAAAAAACGACACGATTTCAGGTAGAATAGCCACTCGTTTTTTTCGGTAAAGCATCCCATCATGCGTTTGAAATCTCTGAAGCTGGCAGGCTTTAAATCTTTTGCCAATCCAACCACTTTTAGTTTCCGACATGGTATTTCTGCCATTGTGGGCCCCAACGGCTGCGGTAAATCTAATGTCATAGATGCCATACGTTGGGTTTTGGGAGAGTCTTCTGCTAAGCAGCTACGTGGCGGAGCGATGAGTGATGTTATTTTTGCAGGAACGCAAGATAAAGCGGCAAAAAGCTTAGCCAGTGTGGAGCTGACATTTGAACACACTCAGGATGAGCAAACAGGCATTCGCCATGAGCTAAATATATATCATGAGTTATCCGTGCGTCGCCAAGTCAATATTGAAGGTAAGTCTGATTACTTTATTAATGGTACGAAATGCCGTCGTCGAGATGTGGTAGATGTGTTCTTAGGTACGGGGCTTGGACCACGCAGTTATTCCGTTATTCAGCAGGGTATGATTGGACGTATTGTAGATTCAAGCCCGCTGCAATTACGTGAATTTATTGAAGAAGCAGCAGGTGTGTCACGTTATCAAGCAAGGCGTGAAGAGACTCAAAAGAAGCTTGCCAAAACGCGTGAAAACTTAGATAGATTAAGCGATATTGAAGCTGAGCTAACTCAACAGAAAAATAAACTTGCCAAGCAAGCGAAAAGTGCTAATGAATATCAGCAGGTCGTCGATGAATTGAACAAAGTTAAGCAGCAGGTAGCTATTTTGCACTTGCATCAAGCGAAGTCTACCCAGATGCAGTACAAAGCACTGCAAGATGAATTGAGCGCCGAAGTCGAGACATTGTACGCCACAATGGAAAAATACAAAGTGAAGCTTGGTAAGTTAAATGAGCGTATGGTGCAAGAACAGTGGCTGAAAGATAAGGCTCGAGACAGGCTGCATGAACAAGATCTACAGAGGCAACAAAGCGAGCATAAACTTGCGACGATAAAAGAAAAAATCAGTCAACTTGAGCGTCGCTTGCAAGCTAATAGTGATAGACAGGCCCAAAGTAAACAAGACGTAATCAAACTAAAGAAGCAAGCCAAAAACCAAGCGGATATTATTGCCGTATTAACACCAAAGCTTGAGCAGCTGCAAAAACAAAAGCAACACTATAAAGCGACGTTTGAGCCCATGCAAGCAGAGTGGGAGGAGGTCACAGCCAAGGTCGCCGACCTTGAAAGTCAAAAACGCAGTGCTGAGCAGCAGTTTGCGTTGGCTCAACAGGCGATAAAACGCTTGCAGTTTGACTTAGACAAATGGCAATCCAAAGAGCAAGCTTGGCAATTAGAAGCCAAAAAATGGCAGTTAATAGTTGATCAAGGTAAGCAAATTGCTCACGACTCAGCCACAAGCCGTTTAGCGGCACTAGAAACCAAAATTAGTAAGCTTGATAACGAGCTATCAAGCCTGACAAATCAGCAAGATGATATTGCAGATAGACTAGATATGGAGCAGCCTGCGCTGGATAGGCTTGAACAACAATTAACGGAAAATCAGACTAAATTTGCCCAACTTGAAAAGCAACATGCGACTTTGATGGGCGAATACCATACGTTACATGCTATTGTGTACCGCCCGATAAGAATGAAGTCCAATGTCTTAAAGCACGTATCAGATAGCGGAGATAACTTAGAGAATAGTGTGGAAGATAGTCTGAGCAGTCTCTTTAATCAGCTTGATACCTTACCAAGGCTACAGGAGACGATTGAGCTGACTGACGTGGGCAAGCAATACGCAGACGTGCTGGACCAATGGTTAGGTCTTTGGTTAGATAGTCGAGTGCTACAGGGACAAGATATAGGCATTAATAATGAGGGTGGTTTTGATTGGACAGAGCTACTCACTAATATATCAGGTTTGCCTGAAAATTTAGGCTGGCCTGATAATAAAACTAAAAACTCTATACAACGTCTTATAGATAGATCAAATAGCGTGTTTTTAGTTGAACCTAATAAGGGGGCGAACGCCAATAGTGCACCGCAACTTGTTAATCCAAACATTCAACCAGTATCACAGCTCATTGCCCGCCCAAATCTCGCCATTTGGCATCACTGCTATTTGTATCAGGATAGCAAGATGTCTGAGGGTATAACCGCCCAACAAGATTTTGCCGAGTTATTAAAGCAGTTACCGACAGGGTCACTTCTGTTAACCTGCTCTGGTTGGTTGATTACCCAAACCTTTGCTTTGCATTTGAGCAAATTAAATGGTAATGACCAAAATGAGCAGTTTTTAAGCGCTCGCATACAGCAACAAGAGCGTCTGGCAGTTTTGGAAGAGTCTCTAAGTCTAGTTGAGAATGAAACAGAGATGCTTGCAAAAATTATTAAAGCCAACAAAGCAGACCATGAACGATTAAAGGTAGTTAATGATGAGTTATCAGCACAATTTCATGCTCTAACACATCGTCAGCATGAGTTAAAGCAGCAGCGACTTGAGCTCTTGGCAAAACGAGAAGAGTGGCAGCGTGAGCATTCACATTTGCTACAGCGACGTCGTCAGCTTGATGCTGAACGTGAGATGTTGGAGCAAGAGCGTCAAGCGCTTGCTGGTAAAGATGAGACCAGTTATAAATTAATCGATGAGCTAAATCCTCAGCTTGAGGCGGTACTCTTTCAGAAAAATGAACTTGAGCAGCAGCGTCAAAGCTTGAACGAACAAGAACAGCTGGATAATGAGGCTTATACTCAGTTGCAACTTGAAAATAACAAGGCGGAGTTGGCGTCCGCTCATATCATGGCTCAATTACAACAGTTGACTGCGTCGCTTGAGCAACTCAATGATATGTATCAAAAGTTAGTAAAAGAGCTTGAAACCGCACAAAATGAGCAACCAAAACTAGAGGAGATGGTCAAAGCTGATACGGACACCACCCAGCGACAAAAAGTTACCTTAGAGGAGCATAGTGCACGCATTAAAAACTTAAGCGCTGAGATAACAGCTTTACAACACCACCAGAATGAAGTGGCGCTCATCGTTAATAAGCATCAAACGAAGCTTGCGGAATACACCACCCATATCGCTGTGGCGAATGAGCGGATTGAAGAAGCTAGTGAACGGTTGGTAGCACTGGATGTTGGGGTTAGCCCATCTACCATTTTGGCAGATTATGTTGTGCATGAGCGTGAAGTATCTGAGTCTAAACTGAAAGAGCTCCAATCTCATGAACAAAAATTAGCGGAAAAACTAAGCGCAATGGGTCCTGTCAATTTGGCAGCAGCGTCTGAGCTTGCTAAAGTAGACGAGCGGCTACTGCCACTGGAACAGCAAATTAACGACATTACTGCCAGTATGGACAAATTAGTGGATGCTATTGCTTCTATTGATGCGACAACTAAGTCGTTGTTTTTAGATACGTTGGCGTCAGTGAATGAGTCATTGACTGGAATGTTTAATAAAGTGTTTGGGGGAGGTCAAGCAAGTTTGACGCTGGTTAAAGATGAGACCTTAACTAAATCTGAACACTGGCGTGCTGGGCTTGAGTTAATGGCTCAACCAAAAGGTAAAAAGAACAGTAGGCTGGCCGTATTATCAGGGGGAGAAAAAACATTAACCGCCCTCAGCTTAATTTTTGCGATATTTAAGCAGCATCCAGCACCCTTTTGTGTTCTTGATGAAGTTGATGCACCACTAGATGATGCAAACGTTGCAAGGTTTACTAACCTTATAAAAGAGCTTGCCAATGATGTGCAGTTTATTTTTATTAGCCATAATAAGCTGGCGATGCAAATTGCGGATGAGCTAAAGGGTATTACAATGCCGCAAGCAGGTATCTCAACCCTAGTCAGTGTAAGTTTAGAAGAAGCGGAGAAGTATTTAGAGCCTACTGTCTAAGCGTGTTATGCTAAAATCTACAAATATACGTTAATATCAATACTAGAATATTAATACTAACGTATATTAGACTATTGATGGTTGTCTTTACTTCAAGTAAGCGATCTTTAGTGAAGACACCCTTATTTAAACAACCAGTTAGCAAATGACCTGTATTTAGGTAGTTTTAGTTTGAGTAATTTGCATTTATATTTGTATTGTTTATTTATTGGCAAGGGATTAAATCCCCCCTTATGTTTCTTTTGTCTAACAGACACCGCTTTAATGATATTAAGTTTGTGACAGTTGCTTTAAGCTTTAATGACGAGTTACCTTAAGCGTGCTAGACTAATGTTATTTTTAATACTCTTAATACTCTTTTTTAGGACACGAACATCATGACCACCGTACAATATATTTTAATTATCATTGCAGTTGTGATTATGGTGGTTGGCCTATTTATGATCATTCGTGGGTTTCGCAATCGTCAAAATGCCGACCTTCCACAAGCTGCTATCGCTGAAAAAAATGGTATACCAATCGTTCCACGCCATGAACGCCATGTGGATAATGAGTCAGAAGTTGAAACGTTGCCCAGTCAACAACATCCAGAAGGCTACCTAGAAGATAAGCCAGTCATTAATACAGACCAAATTTCTCCCGTTAACACGGATTATTTTGACACACCAGTCAATGATCGTAGAGCTGACGCAACTGGTAATTCTTCGGAGTCTGAGTATGCTAATGAGCAAGAACGTGAACTAGGCAAAAACTGGCAGGAGCAGCAACAAATTGAAGACAACCAACTGTTTCAGTCAGCTTCTAAGCAAATAGGTAATACTCAACGAGATGACAGTCAGCCAAGTCATAGTTCACACAGTGATGAGGAGCATGATGATTTATTTTCGAGTTTTGCCTCAGCAACTGAAAACTTAATGCCCGTCATTGAAACGGTTGAAGAGCCTGAATTTAATCAAAACAGCCCAATGCTAGATCAGCATCTACTAGCAGCGGTAGATCAGGATCAAAATAGTCCACTAAACCATGCTGAAGAAAACATTAACATTACCTTAACCCCCCATAATAGCGCTGACACTATTCAGGGTTCAACGGTACTGTCGTTGGTTGAGCAATATGGCTTGAAGTATGGTGCAATGAATATGTTCCATCGTTATGAGAACAAAAATGGTACCGGTATACTGTGGTTTAGTATGATGGGTATGACTGATGACGGTATTGCTCCTTTTGATTTAAACTCATTACCTAATGCTACTTTTAAAGGGTTAGTGTTATTTTTATCATTACCGCATCCAAAAGCGATGCAGGGCTTTGATAGCATGATGAGTATAGTGGGTCTTATTGCAAAACAATTGGATGCTCAAGTATTGGATGAAAACAATCAACCTCTTACTCGAGAACGTAGACAGCAACTACGTAATCAAGTTCAAGAATATCATGCGGCAAGATTCTAGGTGGGCTGGTTTAGGTTTATGGCTGGTTTAGGTTTATGGGTTGTTTAGGTTTAATAGATCTTTTCCGCTCTAGCAGGCTACAGGCTACTTTTGTAATAGGAGCTTCTTGCCAGTGGGAGTCATATATGAAATGAAAAACCATACATTAGGCTTGCTATAGTATAAGGTTTTTTTATCCACGCTATGCTCTTTAACCGCCACTTTAATGACCGATTATGCGATTTTATTAACCAGATTAAGGGGGAGATGCTTCAGGGCTTTGGTAGCTTAGCTCCATGATATACTCGGTTAGCACGCTTTATCCATACTAGAGTAAATGTCTGCAACTAATACTTTACTGCCGGTTTCAACATCTCATCCATATGCTAGCTTTATCCCCTTATTGGTTTCAGCTCATATATAGCCGATAAGATGTGTGATAATATTGAGCATAATAATATTAATGGGCGAGTTTTCTGCTACCCTTTCTGCACGTATGCCTTGAGTTAAGATGAACTAATCTCGCTTTTGTGGTGGCATAAAACTGTGAGATGCTTAGGTGTTTCTCGCATGGTCGACATGCTGGAGATAACAATCAACTATCTTTGGTTTTGGGCTAGGAAATTCTGCATAGCGACTTCGCATCGCGCTAAGGCTAAAATAAAGTTAATTTGCACAGTGCGGCCGTTAATTTCAAATTTACCAGTACCAACACGGTGGCGTTGCCCCACATCCGCATTGACAATAATACATTCAATACGACCAAAGTCCTCATTAAGCCATAAATGCCTAAAATACAGACTTATAGACACTGCCATTTAAGGCTTTCCCTTCAACCCCTTCAATTTAGACATCATTTACAGTTATTTATATGCCATGACTTAAAATGGGATTATTGCCACAAAACTGAGGCTGATTTTCATTAGTATTTCAATATTTTGGTAAAAAATAATCGTATTTGATGAAAATCCATCTTATCTTTATCCTCATAATTGGTATTATGTTATACATTTAAGGCATCACTTTTTGCCGCTCATTAAGTAGTAGTAGCTATCCTATTTTAATAGGAGTTTTATAGCATTGTTTTAGCGGTTTCATAGTAGTGTCATATATGACAGCTTATACGGCCAATAAATCTATTACTTTTAGCTCATGCCAGCCGTACCTTTTAGCTAAACGATTTCGCCTAAAAGATTGTAACGATATAAAAGTAGCCCTATTTGTTTGAGCCTTATTTGTTTGAGCCCTATTTTTTTGAGCCCTATGTTTTAAATCTTATGTAGATACCTGTTAAGTAAGTTGATAATAAAATGAATGATAATCTGACTGAGCAACAAACCAAAATAGTTGCAAAAATGCGTACCTTAATCAAAGAAGTGCGTCTGCATAATAACGCTTATTATGTGATGGACGAGCCTACTATTAGCGATAATGAGTACGATCAACTGCGCCTAGCCCTAATCGAGCTAGAGGAGCGCTACCCAGACCTAACCCAGCCCGATAGCCCTACGGCGAGTGTTGGCGATAAACCTTTACCCTCGTTTTCGCAGATTAAACATGATATTCCTATGCTATCTCTTGGTAATGTGTTTAAAAAGGAAGACTTAGGCGAGTTTATGCGCCGAGTAAATGACCGCCTAAGTGAGTCTGACAAAAACCCTGAGTACGAAGTAGAGTTAAAGCTTGATGGCTTAGCCGTGTCAATTAAATACCGCAATGGGCAATTTGAGCGAGCAATCACGCGTGGTGATGGACAAATGGGAGAGGACATTACTCAAAACGTAAAAACCATTAATAACCTGCCCTTAATCATTGAAGAAATAAAAGACATAGACACCTTAGAAGTACGCGGAGAGGTGCTCATGCCAAAAGCCGGCTTTGAGAAGTTGAACCGACAAGCCCTTGAGATGGGCGAGAAAACGTTTGCGAACCCTCGCAATGCAGCAGCAGGCAGTTTGCGTCAGCTTGACCCAAAAGTTGCAGACAGCCGCCCCTTGGCATTTTATGCTTATTCAGTCAACCAAGGGTTGCCAGAATCTATTGAACAACAGTCTGCTGCGCTTGCATGGCTCAAAGAGATTGGCTTTACAGTGAGTGCGGTAAAAGTAGTGCAGGATATTGAAGAGATCCAAGCCTACTATGACTCTATGATAGAAACACGCCCAAATTTACCGTTTGAAATTGATGGCATGGTCATTAAAGTAAATAACTTAGCGCTACAAAACCAACTGGGCTATTTATCTCGTGAACCTCGCTGGGCAACGGCCTATAAGTTTCCTGCAGAAACGGTAATGACCAAGGTCAACAGCATTGAATGGCAAGTGGGCCGCACAGGGCAAATTACCCCAGTCGGTAAACTTGAGCCCGTACAAGTGGGCGGCGTTACCGTCAGCAATGTTACCCTACACAATATTGGCGAAATACAGCGCCTAGATATTCGAGCAGGCGACACGGTTAGCGTACACCGAGCTGGCGATGTGATACCTAAAGTCACTCGGGTTTGGCATGACATGCGCCCCGAGGGTACACAGCCCGTGACCCTGCCTAAGTTTTGCCCTGTATGTGATTCACCGGTCGTGTTACCAGAAGGCGAAGCACTAGCACGCTGTACTGGCGAGTTGTTTTGTCCGGCACAGCAGCAAGAAGCGTTGATTCATTTTGTCTCTCGTAAAGCAATGGACATTGATGGTCTGGGCGAGCGCTGGTTGATAAGCTTTTTTGAGCAGGACATCGTAAAGAACGTTGCAGATATTTATCATTTGCACGAGCATCAAGATAGGCTACGAGACCTCGAAAAACTGGGCGAAAAATCAGTTAGCAACATGCTTAGCGCCATCGAAGCCAGTAAAGATACCACCTTATCTCGCTTTATATACGCGATAGGTATTCGCGGCGTTGGAGAAACAACCGCTCAGAACTTGGCACAATATTTTGGAGATTTGCCCGCTCTGATGGAAGCTAGTATAGAGGCGCTTGAAGCAGTGCCAGACATAGGGCATATTACCGCAGAGCAAATTCATAACTTCTTCCGTGCTGAGCATAATGTGGAGGTCATCGAAGCACTTATAGATGCAGGCGTGCATTGGGAAAAAATTGAGCAAGTGGTCACTGAAGACTTGCCTTTAAACGGCGAAACTTGGGTCATTACCGGTACATTGGTAGAAAGCGGTATGTCCCGTGATGACGCCAAAGCCAAACTACAAGCCTTGGGTGCTAAGGTATCAGGTAGCGTTTCCTCTAAAACATCTGCTTTACTGGCTGGAGAGAAGGCAGGGTCTAAGCTGACCAAAGCAGAAAAGCTTGGGGTTCGAGTGGTTGAAGAGGCTGAGTTTTTGGCATTAATTAGCAACTAAGATTAGTTCGGGATTTATAACATAATACCGGAGGGAGTAGTAGCTAATCCCGCTTTCCCGCTACTATCTTGGCTGTCCACTGGGGCAGTGTCTAAATAGCCAGCCGCATTCCTGTTTTCTCGATAATACTTCTGGCTAAGTCACTGCAACCCAGTGTTCAACCAAGTATATTCGCTACAATCGGGGCTAAACCGCTCTCATTTTCAAGATGCAACGATATCACTAAACAAATATATCACTTAACATCTAAGATACTTCATCCTATCAATGACCTATTGCTTAATAAGATTACTAAGTTAATAAGGTTGGGCTGCTTTTTTGAAGTATATCAATTCTATCGATAGCAACTATTATAGTTAAAGAAGTCTAAAATGGTTACAAGGCAACCGAGTGCAAGTACTACTGGAGTAGGCTTAACGAGGTTAACGCCGTAACCGTTTAGTAGTTCGCTGACTATAGAATAAAGACAGCACCTGCTACCTTTATTCTTGCTGTCTTTTTCTTCGCTAAACATTCCCAATCTCTACTGACTCACTTTTGCATCCGGTTTTATCTCAATTGGTAAAATCAAACCACGGGCGAACTTATTGGCAATCACGTAATTAAAAGTGCTGGAGGTCACATTAGGCGTGGTGTGAACAATCAGCCCTATGTTTTTACCATCGGTTAACTCGTGTGATACATAACTGTCGCCAAGCTGGGTCAGTAGCCCATCCAATGGCTCATTGCTGGCCATGCCAATAGTTAGGCTATGCTGAGCCTCGCTCGGCGTTACTTTAAAATACTCGGCATACGATTTGACAGGATTGCTATCAAGTGCAAAGGGGTAATCAAAGTCAGCGCTATCGATAGCCTCGACATCTGAGTCAATTTGCGCCCAATCAATATCAATCGCTTTATTGCGAGTAGAAGTGGGTGCCTCAGTGGATAAATCATTAAGTGACATTGGGGTATCTGAGTTTTTTATATCTGAAGTTTGTAAATCTGACTCAGCAGTACCATTAGCTTCCTTTGTGAATTTTACGCTTGCTAGATGCTCAGTTAACTGGGCATCCTCTTCAACCTCTGCATTAGTCCTATCGGCTTGTTTGGAAGTATCACACCCAGAGAGCATGAGTGGCAATGTCGCACCAGCCAATAACATCATTGCCAGTGTGAGTGATGGGACTAATGACTTGCAGTTGCCAATCAATTCAGCGTTATTCATCATAGATCTCAGCTTAAATATCTTTAACATAAAGTGTCAAACAGCATTAGTGCAATTATGGTGCGAAACTTAGTCCAAAGCATCAGCAAGTTCTACCAATTTAACAAACTCACGGCGGCTATCCGTTTTGTCCTGCTTGCTATGCATGCCTGCTTGAGCAAGACGCTTCACATCAGCATAAGAATAGTTATTTATGTATTTGCTATCAGACAATAGCTGCCCGTATCCTGCCACTGCCATAGCAAAATTGGTATCTGCTGAAGCGTTCGTGACACGATTAGCAATTGGGAATTCGATGAGCTTAGAAGCATCTCTATTGGGAGCTTTATAACGGATTTTTAAATATCCAAGTTCATTTTTATTGGTAGAAGCGGTCGGTTTAGATTGCTTATATCGGCTGTCATCTAATAGCCCTTTCTGACCTACTGGCGTGACTTCAAATAAGGCAACAACCGATTTTCCGGCTCCCAATTCGCCTGCATCTACTTTATCGTTATTAAAGTCTTCTTTGGCCAATATGCGATTTTCATAGCCAATTAAACGCCATTCTGACACCGATGCTGGGTTAAATTCGACTTGAACTTTGACATCTTTTGCCACCGTGTTAAAGGTAGAGGACATCTCGTCAATTAATACTTTTTTGGCTTCGGATAAGGTGTCAATGTAACTGTAATTACCATTGCCATTGTCAGCGACTTGCTCCATCATATGGTCATTATAGTTGCCTTGACCAAAGCCTAGGGTAGATAATGAAATACCCTTATCACGGTTCTTTTTGATGATATCCAGCATATCCTCCACATCTGCTACACCCACGTTAAAGTCGCCATCCGTAAGCATTAAGATACGGTTAATGCCTTGCTTTTTAAAGTTTTCTTCGGCTTGTTGATAGGCAAGTTTTATTGCCGCCTCGCCATTGGTAGAGCCGCCAGCATTTAAATTGTCGATCGCATTTAATATTTTTTTGGTCTCGTTTCCTGCTGTAGGCGGTAACACTACTTCTGTATTACCCGCATAGGTCACTAAAGTGATGGTGTCTTGTGCTCGCAGTTGTTTGGTTAACATTTTAAGGCTTGATTGAGCCAATTGTAATTTATCAGTAGCATTCATTGAACCTGAAACATCCACCAAAAACACTAAATTTGCCGGGGGTTGGCTTTGCATTGAGGTATAAACATCTTCGGCTTTAATAGCGACTTTTACGATGCGATTGTTTGGGTGCCATGGCGCTTTAACCACTTCAGTACTTACCAAAAACGGGGCATCAGACTTTTTAGTAGCGTCACTAAAATCATAATCAAAATAGTTAATCAGCTCTTCAACGCGCACGGCATCTTTGGGAGGTAGGCCACCGTTGTTAATAAATCTGCGTACATTGGCGTAGCTACCGGTATCTGTATCTATGCTTAACGTAGCAAAAGCTTGCTCACGAGTAGAATGCACTGGGTTACGATCAATCTCGGCATAATTCTCGTTTGCTTCTGGTATTGCTATTGGAAGCTGTAAGGAGGTGTAACTATGAGACATTGGCGCAATGGAGGACTTACTCATTGCATCGTTTGCTGCCATTTGTTCCATGACTATTACTGGAGTGGGCGACACCACTGAGTGTGATGAGTTATCATTGGAGATGGTTTGAGTGGTCTCTTTATTGGCCGTCATATCTTGTTGGCTACAGGCGCTTAATACAGCAAGCGATAGTACGGTTAGTGTTGCGACAAATAGAGGACGTTTTGACAAGGTTTGACTTGACGATATTGGGCGAGTGAGATGGTTCATACGTATTCCCTGTATATAAATTGCTTGAATGTAATTGTTTAGACTGGTATGACTAGTTCTATATTCTTAGTTTCAAAGGTCTAATAGCATAAGATTCTGACTAAGTAGGTTATGTTTCAATTATTTGAGGCTCGGTTATTTGATGCGCGTTTTAAATGACGACCCTGATGAACTATATTAAATCATACATATTGAGCGATGCATGTTGAGTTAAGGGTATTGAGTTAAGCGTATTGAACAGCAAGCCATTCGAAAGAAAAAAGATGTCGCTTAACTTTAACATGAACTTTAAACTAAAGGATTGTTTAATTGAATAGGCCCATAAGCTTTAGTGCTATGTATGTTTATAGCTATATGTCATATCTATAAGGTCTATAGCTATATAAGGACTAAATAAATAAGGACGAAATAACTAAAAAAGACATAAATAAAGGTCAATACTTACAATCCTAATATGGTTTTCAGCGATTTTCGAGCTAAACTAACGTTATTAAAACAAATCATTCATTTTTTCACAGTTAATCCACGGTTACGATCGTGTTCTGCGATTTATTAATTGTACTTAAGGAGATCCCATGGCAGGCGCAAGCTTATTGATGTTGCTCGATGATATTAGTCTTTTAATGGATGATGTGTCTGTCATGACTAAGGTTGCGGCGAAGAAAACAGCGGGAGTGCTTGGTGATGATTTAGCGCTTAATGCTGAGCAAGTTACTGGTGTTAAACCAAGTCGTGAGCTGCCAGTGGTTTGGGCGGTTGCCAAAGGCTCATTTATTAATAAAGTCATTTTAGTGCCAGCGGCACTATTAATCAGTTATTTTATTCCTTGGTTAGTCACCCCACTGCTCATGTTGGGTGGGCTTTTTTTGACCTATGAAGGGGCCGAAAAAGTAATTCATAAATTTTGGCCAAAGCTGTTACCACATGATGAAGAGCATGAAGCACGCCGAGCGGCTAATGCCGACGAAAGTGTTAATTTGGTAGAATATGAAAAAGACAAAGTCAAAGGTGCGATTCGTACAGACTTTATTTTATCAGCCGAAATTATTGTTATTGCGCTAGGAGCGGCCACTCAGTCTGGGGCCAGTCTACTTGAAAAAAGTATGGTACTGTCTATTATTGCCCTTGGCGTTACGATTGGGGTGTATGGGTTGGTAGCAGCGCTGGTAAAGATTGATGATGTGGGGCTACATTTGTTACAAAAAGAGAATGCCAGCTCTAGCACTAAAATGCTGGGTAGATTTATGATAAATGCAGCACCAAAAATCATGAAATTTTTATCTATCGCAGGAACTATTGCGATGTTTTTGGTTGGGGGGAGTATTATCTCACACGGCATTGGTTATTTACATCATACAGTTGCAGATATTTCGCATTTGTCAGGTATGTTCTCTAGCCTATCTACCATGTTGTTAGAAGGTATTATTGGTTTTGTTATTGGTGTGATAACGCTGGCTATCGTTACTGGTATTACTAAGGTACGGGGACGGGGTGCGGCACATTCATAGAAATTGAGGACCATTAGTTTATATAGTCCAGCTCCCTTAACCAGCTCCTTTAAACAGTTACGGTGTAACTTGTTTAGTTCACTGATTGTCGCAGTTGCGCTTGCTGGTCTTGTAACTATTTTCAAGTGCCTTATATAGCCAAAGAAATCTAAAGTGGTTACAAGGCAACCGAGTGCTAGTACTACTGCAGTAGGCTTAACGAGGTTAACACTGTAACCGTTTAGTATTTCGCTGACTATAGTTAAATGACTATAAAAAACAAAGCAGATAAAAAATAA
Organism: Psychrobacter sp. CX97; assembly: GCF_057396285.1. Classification (NCBI taxonomy): domain Bacteria; kingdom Pseudomonadati; phylum Pseudomonadota; class Gammaproteobacteria; order Moraxellales; family Moraxellaceae; genus Psychrobacter; species Psychrobacter sp. CX97. The sequence goes on from NZ_JBXYJE010000007.1 coordinate 145,818, forward strand.
GCCGCTGTTATCTAGCGGCTTATTTTTTTATAGTGATGATATCAAATCAATAGGGTAGCGCTCATGAGTGCGGAGATTAAACTTGTCGCATCTAACATGGTATTCAATTTTTAGGACTAAAATATCACAATAACAGTTAGGGATATTAGTATTATGGCTTATTGCTATTAAAAGTGCCTCATACTAACATCCAGTTAAACTAATAGTCCCTATTCTTCTGATACTATCATATTCCTATTAAGCCACCTATGCTATTAAAAATCCATACTGTTAAACACATATGTTATTAAAAACTTATGCTATTAAGCAAAAATTCTATCTTAACAGTCACGTTTAACCGTCGTCAGATTGATTTGCTGATTCAGAACCCTCTTTATCTTTACGCGTACGAGACTTAGGTACTTTAGGCGTGGTTAAGTTAAGTAGGCCTGTTTGCGGCAATAGCTGTTCGGAGATATTTTCAATCATACTCTTATACGATTCGATACTCGTTTTATTTGATCCCCCATTTGCAGGAGAGGGCGTTGATTCTTTTTGAGTAGCAGAATCTTGTTGAGTGCTAGAATCAACCGCATGAGAGCTTGAGCTACTGGCTGTAGTATTGCCGTCCTGCGAATTATGTTCAATAATCTCAGCACTATGCTCGCTGACTTCTTCAACTTGATCAGCATTAGTCAACGCGCTGGCAGGTTGTTGGTTAGTGATGATGTCAGCTATTTTATGAGTCATCTTGCCAGTAATACTAGCATCTATGGCATTAGCTGTTGAAGCATCTGAATCAACTGGGTCACTTTTTGGATGTTCAGATTGACTATCAGCATTATCACTTTGTTGATCAGGGTGGATAATAGAATCAACAGCTGAAGCTACAGATATTAATACATCAAACGGTTGGCGTAGGGCCTTTAAGAATGCCGCTTCTGTATTACCAGCGCTGATCATATCAAGGCCATCTTGTCCCAATACTCGATAAACAAAGTGACCAACATTGAGCTTTAGCAGTTCAGCCATGGCCGCTGCTGGCGATTTGTCAGACTGAGTCGGCATTTGCGTCTCTATGGCCGAACTATCAGTCGCTGTATTAGTTGTTGGGTTAGTTTCCTCAGTAGCATTGTTAATAGTATCCAAGCTTGCTGATGTGGTCTCTACCGCTATATCAACAGCCTCTTGTTCACTTTCAACAGGAGGAATATAGTCAGGATGCTGACCGCGTGGATCGTTAGCGGCACGTGCCCTCACTGGTGTAGGCTCAACCTGGGTTTTACCTTGCTCAGTATGATGAGAGGCTACCGCTGACGTCATTGTGGCAAAATGCTTAAGGTCGTTTGTCGATAGTGGCTTATAGCCGTAATTTACAAAGCTAAACGCTTGTCTAGACTCATCATTTTCTGTGGTTGTCGTCTTCTTTTTAACCCTACTAGGCTTTTTATTACTGCCAGACGTTTCACTATGAGCATTTAATGCTGCTAAGAAGCAGTTTATAACGCCATCTTTTTGCAAGCGAGCGTTTGCTTGTGCAAGATGGGTATGGATAAACTCGCCTACTGTTCCCTTAATGACTGCCCTTTCATTTATAGGCGCGTCTACCGATTCAGGTTCAGTCTTTTTAGCAGTGTCTTTTAGGCTACTTTCATCCTTTAACCCTTTATCTATGTGATCTTTATTCATCAATCGTTTAACGATACGAGGGTCATTACTGGCTTTACCAAACTTTTGCGCTGTTACGTAGCGATCAGCAAATAGGGCCTTGGTATCAAAGGTCAGGGGTAAGGTGTTTAGAGCATCATCAATAACGTCATTAACCTCAACTTTGGCTTCAAGTGATGGCGAATTATCAGTTTCAACTTTTTCTGACGTTTTACCGCCTTTTGTCTCTAACCCTGTCGCTACATTCTGGGGTTTTGAGTACTCTCTATTATCACGTTTCGTTTCCACAGCCTTTGCGGTTGATTCAGACGATAGCGCTTTAACATCAGTCCCTTCAAGTGCAGAATCAGTAACTGGAGTAGAGTCAGTTATGATATCTTCCTCCCTTTTTTGCGTCACAGCGTCTTTTTTAGCGTCAACAGGTGCAGCTGTGTTGGCTGATTGTGTTTCCGCATTATCGCCTTGTTGGGTTGGTTTTGAGTTATCAAGTGATATATGAACCACCTCAGTTGGCTTATGAGTGGGCTTGGCTTCTGTTACATTCAAGCTTACCTCATTGGGGTTCAAATCACGTTCATTGAGGGAGCGACTACTTGATTTATCTGAACCCGACTTTTTATGGCTCTCCGACTTTGATTGTGACTGTCTAGAACTAGAACGCTTACTCTGTGAGTCTTTATTAGAATTATCGCTTGATTTATCAGTGCTGCGAGATTCCTCAGGTAGCTTTGCTTCACCACGCTCTATTGGTCCACGAGAGTCACGTCGGCTATTTGGCTCACGTTTGGGTAGCTCTTTTTGAGGGTCATTTGAGCTCTCCTGACGACGAGTAGGTTGCTGATTTGTGTCATCGGCAGTTGCATTATTGTTATCGTCTTGTTTGTGACGACGATTATCTGTTTTATTTCGCTCGCCTTTTTTATCGTAACGGTTGCGACTTCTATTGTTACGTGTACGGCGACGTTCCTTATCACTCTCATTATCATCGGCTAAGCTATCACTGCCGTTTACACTAGCACCATCATCGTTTGAGGAATCTTTAACAGCCGTTTTAGTGGGTTCCGATTCAGTAGAGGGTACAATCGGAGTACTTATACTACCAAATGCTCCAAGGCTTTGAGCACCAGTGTTAACGATAGCTTCAATCGCTTGAGCTGCGTCTGCACTTGTTACCGATGTTACTTTTTTAGCTTCTGGAGTAGGGGCAAATAAATTTGATAACCAAGCAACAGCAGAGGGTTTTGATTTATCAAGTTCCGCCTGTGCCGGTGGGTTATTGGCAGATTGATTAGGTTGAATGACAGTAGGTTTATCTACAGGCGCTGTAGAGTCTATTGCATTGGTACTAGAAGTGCGGGGCTGACGGATCGGCTGTTGCGCAGGGCGTTCTGACTCAGCAGTTTGCCAATTGACCTCATAGCCACGGTCGCTGGCTTCTTGCTCTTGAGTATCCGTCACGCGCTCATAACTCGATGGTGCAAAGCCTTGATGATTGAAATGTAAATTAAAGTTAGGCGACTCAAGATGAGCGTGCGGTAAAATTGTAATACGTGTTCCACTGTCTTGTTCTAAGTAAACCAGACTTTCACGCTTTTCATTTAATAAGAACGCAGCAATATCTGTTGGTACTTCTGCTTGTACTTCGCCGTGGCGCTCTTTTAGGGCAGTCTGCTCAATTTGACGCATGATCGAAAGAGACAGCGAGCGCAAATCACGGATCATACCGTTACCATGACAGCGTGGGCAAATGTAACCTGTTGATTCTTCAAGAGAAGGGCGCAAACGCTGACGGCTCATTTCCATTAAGCCAAAGCGTGAAATCTCGCCAAATTGTACGCGAGCACGGTCATACTTGGTTGCATCAACCAAGCGTTTTTCAACATCTTTTTGATGTTTGCTATCGTTCATATCAATAAAGTCGATAACCACAAGCCCGCCCATATCACGCAGGCGTAATTGACGTGCAATCTCGTCAGCAGCTTCTAAATTTGTATGATATGCCGTCTCTGATACATCAGCGCCTTTAGTCGACTTGGCTGAGTTAATATCAATCGATACTAACGCTTCTGTTTGGTCAATAACAATTGAGCCACCTGATGGCAGACGTACTTCACGTTGATAAGCGGTTTCGATTTGGCGCTCAACGTTGAAGCTTGTAAACATAGGCTCATAGTCAGTATATTTACGTAGTTTATCAACTTGCTTTGGCATCACTGCTTTGACAAAAGTTTCGGCTTCAATGAAAGCTTCTTCGTTGTCAATCCAAATTTCAGAGATGTCATCACGCAGGTAATCACGAACTGCACGTGTGACAACCCCTGCTTCTTGGTGAACTAGGCGAGGTGAGGGGTATTTTTTATTTTGATCTTGAATAGCATTCCAAATATTTAACAAGTGATCTAAATCATGTTGAAGATCGTCTTGAGTTTTGCCTATGCCAGCAGTACGAATAATAACACTCATACCCTTAGGTAAGTCTAGATTACCGAGCATGCGCTTCATATCTTCACGAAGCTTGCCAGAGATTTGGCGAGAGATACCACCGCCTTTAGGATTGTTCGGCATTAATACTAAATAGCGCCCAGCCAAAGATACATAAGTGGATAGGGCAGCGCCTTTATTACCCCGCTCCTCTTTTTCGACTTGAACAATAAGCTCATCGCCTTCTTTGATTAATTTACGGATGTTTTCATCACGAATCTTCTTGCCAGACAGATATTCTGGTGCAATTTCACGAATGGGTAAAAAGCCCTGACGCTTTGAGCCGTATTCAACAAATACAGCTTCAAGGGATGGCTCGACACGGGTAACATGACCTTTGTAGATATTGGCTTTTTTCTGTTCACGGGTACGGTTTTCTAGATCAAAATCATATAAGTGATTGCCATTACATAAAGCAACACGTACTTCTTCGTTGTGAGTGGCGTTAATTAAGATGCGTTTCATTGGTGTGTCCTAATAAATCATGAACACACAACACTTGAGGCAAGGTATAAGCTTGGTAGATTGGCGTGTCTGTTACTCATTAGCAGTAACCCACCTTCAAAAAAAAGAAAGAGAGTGTTTGCTTAAAATACCAGCACTAAAAACAATGGTGAGAATAGTTACTTTAATTTAATAGTTAAGCATAAAATACTGTTAGTAAAGTAGAGCCTATAGCAGTTAATGTATTGCTAGAACCTAGCTGGTTTGGCTAATACTTTTTGTGCCTTGCAGTCCAGCGATTTAATAGCTTGATGTATTAGTAGTTAAGGCAAGAGTATTGCCTATATAATACAAGCACAACGTTTGGAGCTTATTATTTCTGGTTATCGCCAGCCGTAATTATATAAATGACGGTTATGACAACAATTAAGTAAACTGCAAGTTATAACATTTAAGAGGGGTCATCATTAATATTTGAGAGCAGTGAGTTGTTAAGTCACTACCTGCCATATATAAATTTGCTTCTCTAAAATTAAAAGGTTTAGAGGAGGCATATCAATGGTTGTTTCAGGTATTAAAAATGGCACCGTCTTGATGATTTAACTATTTATTGTGTCAGTATTTCTCGTATATTATCAACTTTTAAGACTCGTTTAGCGGGGCGTACTTGGCAAATAACGGCTTTATGACTATTAGTGAGCGCACGAAGTGAGATTAAGATGCGCAGACTTACTGTTATTTGACCGCTAACATGGAGCCAGTCAGTTTTTTTGTTTTTTCCAAACTACGCTTAAAGAATCTGATAACATATAGCGGCCTTTATTTAAGTCGCTTATATTAGGTGGCTAATAGGTGTTAAAACAAGGAGTAAGGTTGTATTAACAAAAGTAGCAACCAGCACTATAGATTACATTTAAGCTTTTAAATAAGCTTTACAGGGTAAAGGAGGATAACACTGGCTTTTAACAAGTGATTCTCACAGTCCCTATGCTCATTGTATTGTGTTCATGTTAAGTTTTAAGGGGTTCGTGGCGCCTATTGTGGCGAAGTAAAAAGCAGTTGTAAGTTACTTAGTAATCACAAACCCATCATTATTGTTTATAAAGATAACATTGTGGGCTGACTTATACCTCGAGAGGCATTAATAGAGCTTCGATATTGGAAACGAGCATACTAAATGAGTGACCCAAAAAAGTAAAGGTTTACTCAGAACAATGCACGTGACCTAAAGTCAACGTGTTAGACTATAGCAAATCTTTTGCGAAACGCCTAACAAAATCTGTTAATTCCTAACAGTGATTTTAATAATTCTAATAAGTAAGCAGATAAAATGAACACAGATAAACCAAACATATCCAGTGAAGTGAAATTGCCAGAATCTGAATTTGGTCAGGATTACGCCTCCCAGCGCAGTCATGAGCCAGATTCAGAATCGGATTCTGAATCCATAAGACGAAACTCGACTAAAGCACGCCCGCAAAGTGCGGATGATGACATTGCGGACTTTAGTCAAGTCAATCATCTTGAAGTCTCACGTCATCAACATGACCAACGTGTGGATAATTTTTTACTGGCGCGTTTAAAAGGATTGCCTCGCCCGCACATCTATAAAATGATTCGTGCAGATGAAGTGCGAATTAATAATAAACGCTGTAAGCCGTACGATAAGTTACACCGTGGCGATATTGTACGTATTGCACCGGTCAAATTAGCCACTCGAGAAAAACCTATCATTGGCGCTGAATTTGCAAAAAACCTGCTTGAGCGGGTGGTGTATGAGGATGATGGACTCATTGTATTAAATAAGCCATCTGGTATGGCGGTGCATGGGGGTAGTGGACTTGATTTTGGTGTGATTGAGGCCATGCGTGAAGCGACTGGGAAAAAATACCTAGAGCTTGTACACCGTATTGATAGAGATACATCAGGGCTTTTAATGATAGCTAAGAAGCGCTCAAGCCTCAAAGTGCTACAAGAGCATTTGCGAGAGAAAACCATTCAAAAAAGTTACTTATGTATTGTTAAAGGCCAACCCGCACTTGACGACTTTGATATTGATGCGCCTTTACTACGCTATACTTTGGCCAGTGGTGAAAGACGGGTTAAAGTGGAGACGCACACTAAGTCTGGCTCTGCCAAAGACGCTAAACCCAGCCAAACCAAATGTAAAGTATTGGCCCGTTATGAGATAGTTGGCGAGCCTGTTAGCCTTATAAAAGCTATGCCACTGACAGGGCGTACCCATCAAATCAGGGTGCATTTAGCTTATATAGGGCATCCCATATTGGGCGACGATAAATACCATATCAAAGACACCACAAATGTCAGACGGTTGTGTCTACACGCATGGCAGTTGACTATTCCTGAGTACCCACACATTTGTGCGCCGTTACCTGAAGATATGCAATCTATTATTCCCGCTATAGTTGAGCTACCTAACGCAGTTGAGCCATAAGTTATGTTGTATAAAAACTCTGTGCAAGCAGAACCCCAAGCCGAATCAATGTTAACAGACAAAAGCTTGATTATTTTTGATTGGGATGGCACCTTGATGGATTCTATAGGCTTGATTGTGGAATCCATGCATGTTGCAGGCGAAAAGCATGGATTCAGCGCCACCGACGATGCTATTAAATCTATTATTGGCCTGAGCCTTATTCGCGGGATTGAGATTGTCTATCCGCAAGCCAACTCGGAGCAACATTTAGCCATTCAGAAAAGTTATGCAGATTATTACATCAGTAGTAGCACGCAGGCATCACAACCGCACACAAGGTTTTTTGATGGTATCGAAGCGATGTTGCAGCAATTAAAGTTACAAGGTAAGCAGCTTGCAGTGGCCACGGGTAAAAAGAGAGCTGGACTTGATAGGATGATGACCCTCTCAAACAGTCGACACTACTTCGTTAGTAGCCGCTGTGCTGATGAATCTGGCTCAAAGCCAAACCCGCAAATGTTGGTTGAAATTTTAGAGGAAACAGGGCACTGCTCCGAAGAGGCGGTATTTATTGGTGATAGTGTTCACGATATTAAGATGGCCAATGCAATAAATATGACCTCTATCGCAGTTAATTATGGGGCTGCCAGTCGTGAAGCACTGTCCGCTGAATCGCCAACTTTTCAAGTCGATACACCCAAAGAGTTGATAACTCTGCTGACCAGTGGTTAAAACAGCGATGCGCTAATCAATCAAACGGCCTACGTTAAGCTCAGCTTATGTTGTATATATTTTATCTCTCATTAACCAGTTAGTGCACAGCTGCCATGATTAAAAACGATACTTTTAACACCTCCAGTACTTTTCAGAAAAAGTTACGAGCTTATATACACCTTACTCGTCTAGATAAGCCTGTCGGTATTGAGCTTTTGCTATGGCCAACTTTATGGGCGGTATTTTTAGCTGCATTAGGTGCCGGCTCTGATGTTTTTACTGATTCAAATACGCTGAATATGAATTATAGCTCGTCAGCAATATTGTTTCCCAGCCTGCCCTCAGCGAAGGTGTTGATCATATTTGCATTGGGTGCCATTTTGATGCGATCAGCAGGGTGTGCCATTAACGACTTTGCAGATCGAAAGGTTGATGGGGCGGTTACTCGCACGAAGGGGCGACCTTTAGCAGATGGTAGGTTGTCAGGACGTGAAGCTGTAGGAGCCTTTCTCGTGCTATCAGCTGTTAGCTGTGGTTTGCTAATCTTTTTGCCTATTAACGTCTTTTATTGGTCGTTTGCTGCTGTAGCTTTGGCGTTTATATACCCCTTCATGAAGCGCTTTACTTATTTACCACAAGTGTTTTTGGCAGCAGCATTTGGCTGGGCTATTCCCATGGCCTATGTGGCAGTGCAGGGTACTCCAGATGTATGGTGTTGGTTATTGTTTCTTGCCTATATGTGCTGGACAGTCGCATACGATACTCAGTACGCGATGGCCGACCGCGATGACGATTTAAAAATAGGTGTTAAATCGACAGCTATTTTATTTGGGCGTCATGACGTACTGATTATTGCCCTGTTGCAAACTGCCTTTTTAGGGCTAATGGGCTTAGTGCTATATCACTACTTTGTAGACACAGTATTAGGTTTGATCCCTATATTTGGGCTTGGCTTCGTGGCCTTGATGTTTGCTCAACAAAACAAAGCGTGCAGGACGCAACATCCAGACGCTTGTTTCCAAGCATTTTTAGCCAATGTTTGGGTGGGTCGCTATGTCTTTGTTTTAATAGCCTTTAGCTGTATTTGGTTGGCGGTACAGGGATAAGGGTATTGTAGGTAATGCTGCCTTATGGGCTGTTTTGCATCAGTTAAACAAATTACATGGGTGTAATAACCTCGGCTTCCGCACTCACTGCCTCGTATTTAGCTGATTTACCTTTATATATTAAATCAATTGAACCACCTCCGCCATGGGTCACTAGCTCAATAGCGCCATCCTCAGAACGATAGGTTGGGTTGTTGCCTTGACCAGCGGGCGCAGTCAGAGTTACTCGCTTGCCAGAAGGTAATTTTAAATCGGCTTCTAAAACATCTACTGCTGAGGTCTGAAAAGTAACATAAATTACTTGTCCACTTTTATCTCGATACTCCACATCAGTCACTTGTTTATCTGACAAAGAAGGCTTTTTGTTAGTACTTTGATTATGAATGTTGGCGCTATGGGAATCATCGCCCTCTAAAGCCTTGTCAGAGACAGCCTCTACTCTCTCTTTTTGACCAGCGATATCGTTGACATCTATTGGGTCATCTTTATCGACAGAATGAACGTTGAGAGCCTCGTTACTACCGTTATCTGTAGACTCATCTTCAATCTCATCGACAACATCTGCCTTCGTGTCTTCTAAGGAGGTTGTTTCAGATGCTTTAACGTCCGACACTTGACCTTCGGTATCAGGCGTATCCGTTTTTTGGCAGGCAGAGGTACCAAGTAAAATACTGCCGATAAAAGTAATAGTGGGTATGAATTTGAAATGTTTAAAAGATGATTTAGTCGATATCATAAGTATGCTCATTGGTTATATGCTGGGAGGGTAGGGAGGGTATATGGTTAATATAATGAAATATTAAATCAAAAATCCAGCCGCAGTAAAAAGAAGTCATTGAAGGATGCAATCCTGTAACATGAAGCATAAATCGGGTTTTTAGACAAAGTAATAATTAATGGGTATAGGAACAAGGACAATTTAGACGAGCCAAAACTGTGATTAAGTGCTGACCGTTATAACAATATTTCGCCCACTGGCATGGTCACGATGCTCACAAAGGTATATGCCTTGCCACCGACCCAGACCAAGCTCGCCATTCACTAAAGGGACCGTTAAACTAATGCCTAGCATCATACTTTTTAAGTGGGCAGGCAAGTCATCAGAGCCTTCAAGCGTGTGTCGGTATTCAGGTTGATTTTCTGGTGCTATCTTATTCAGCCAATCTTCAGTGTCTAGGCGAACATCTGGGTCAGCGTTTTCATTAATGGATAAGCTGGCAGACGTATGTTGCAGGAATAAGTGTACCAGACCAGAGGATGCGCAATACTTCGCATTATCAGACATTAACTTATTAATCGCATTTAAAAGATGATGGGTAATGAGGTGCACCCCACGCTGATAAGCAGGGAGTGTTATAATTGTCTGATGATAGGCCATACTTAATTGTGCTGTGCTCTATGAAAGTTAGAGGGAAGTTATATAAAAGCCCAATTTATAGAATGAATTTATAATTGGGCCCAAACTCTTGATAAAATAGTAACTCTTAATATAGTAACTATTTAAATAAAATAGTAACCCGTAAAATTTAGAGTTTGTATCTAGCTGACACGAGTTTGGTAATCACCTGTACGAGTATCAACACGAACCACTTCGTTTTGTTGAACAAATAATGGTACACGCACGACAGCACCTGTCTCAAGGATAGCTGGCTTGCCACCACCACCAGAGGTATCGCCACGCACACCAGGGTCTGTCTCGACAATTTCAAGTTCAACAAAGTTTGGTGGGGTAACAGAGATAGGGACGCCATTGAATAAAGTGAGGGTGCACAAGGCATTACTATTTTCTTTCAACCATTGTTTGGCATCCTCCATTGCAGTAGCATCTGCTTGTACTTGCTCATAAGTTTCTGGGTGCATAAAATGCCAAAATTCGCCATCGTTATATAGGTAGTTCATTTCTGTATCAATGACATCAGCACCTGCTAAGCTTTCGCCAGACTTAAAGGTCTGTTCAAGTACTTTACCGGTACGTAAATTGCGTAGTTTGACACGGTTAAACGCTTGGCCTTTACCTGGCTTAACGAATTCATTATCGAGGATGGCGCAAGGGTGCCCGTCATACATAACTTTAAGACCAGCTTTGAATTCATTGGTTGAAAAATTTGCCACAATACAGCTCCTGAATACTAAATAAAGAATGCTAAAAAATTACTAATAGTTAATAAGTTGACATAATGAGCACTATGATAAACCATTTGTCCAAACAAGCAAATAAGCAAATACCACTAATAGATAGTGATAAAATTGCCAGTGATAAAATAGATAGTGATAAAATTGCCGGTAATAAAATAGACAATCACAAAATAGATAATAATCAAAACAGCAATGATGACTGCTTCGATGCTTCTGGCGTTTTCAATAATTCGCCACGCTGGCAATCACTGATGGCTGATGTCATAACAGATGTGGATGAGTTGCTGGATATTTTAGACTTAACTCATATAAAGTCTTCACTATACATTCCTAAAACTTTTGGGCTGCGTGTGCCGCGAGGTTTTGTGTTAAAAATGGAGCGGGGTAATAGTAAGGATCCGTTGCTACGCCAAGTGCTGCCATATCTGGATGAAAAGATATCAGTATATGGCTATGTGAATGACCCTTTGGCAGAGAAACAGCACAACCCTATTCAGGGTTTATTGCACAAATATCGTTCGAGAGTGTTGGTCACAGTGACGGGTGCCTGCGCCATACATTGCCGTTATTGTTTTAGGCAACACTTTGATTATCAGATGAACCTACCAAAAATCAAACAGCTGGCTAAAATTCAGGATTATATTGTACAGCATTCAGATATTGACGAAGTTATCTTAAGTGGCGGCGACCCATTAAGCGTTTCAAATCGACGTTTGAATATATGGCTTGATGCCCTTGAAGACTTACCACAAATTAAAGTCGTTCGCATACACACTCGGCTACCAGTGGTTATTCCCGAGCGATTGGATACTGAACTATTAGATCGCCTTACCGCTAGCCGTTGCCAGATTATCATGGTTATACACACTAATCACGCTAATGAGATTGATACTAAGACAGGTCAGTTTTTATTAAAGGTAAAACGTCGTGGTATCACTCTGCTCAATCAAGCCGTACTACTTGCTGGTATAAATGACTCTGTTGATGTTCAGGTTGATCTTAATCGTAGATTATTTGAGGTGGGTGTCATGCCCTACTATCTACATTTACTTGATAAAGTGGCAGGGGCAGCACATTTTGATAAGCAGAAATCGCAAGCAGTGAGGTTGTATTGGCAATTGCTTGAACACTTACCAGGATATTTGATGCCAAAGTTAGTACAAGAATTACCGAATAAACCCTTCAAAACACCAGTAAACTTGTATCTTTAGAGTGATTTTAGGGTTGTGTTGTATGGACATCTGAACACAACTCTTATAGTTGCTGTATGATAAAAGTTAGCGGAACAATCTGGAGTAGGCTCCTCTGTATTTTCGTATTTTAAGAATCTGTATTCACACCCTATAATGGGTTATTTTCGCCTAAAATAAGCCGCTACTTCGTTAAAGTTAGGATTACATAGAAAATGGCTATTCAACCCGAGCGTTCAGCTTAATAATGCCTCGTATTAGCACATCTTATTCTAAAAATCCGCAAACTTTAGCTTATGAATACAGGTTCTAACTTTATTTAGCGCCTTATCTTTAATTTACAGTTTCCCTTTAATGTGTAACACTTTAAATAGGGTAGTGATGTATATTTATCCTCCTTTTAAATTTATGCTAATCAATTTGACTTTGATATCTATGTAGTAACTGTATTTATTAGCGTTAAGTGATTCATATTGAACCTAATGTTATACGAAGGAAAACCATGGCACGCAAAGAGCTATTAAACTTATTAATAATTGATGATAACCAGATCTATGCTGAGGCCTTAGTGGATTTGTTGAATAACTATTATAAAGAGGTAAATCTAGGGTTTTTAGACAATAAAGAGGGATTTATAAAAAGCTTAAAAAAACCTTGGGATATTTTAATATTTGGTAAAGCTTATGATATGGGTTTTACTGATATTATCAGTATTTTACAAGATTACAAAGTTGACTTACCTTTAATATGTTTGGTTGATAATGATAAGAGGATTGGACGAAACAAGGATGGGTTACCAAAAATTATAGATACCTATATGATTAGGTCAATACCGTTTGCCGACAAATCTCAGATAGTTTTAGCGATTTGCGTATTACACGATAGCTTGATTGTAAGACGTGAGATGCTTGCTATGAAAGAGATTTTATTAGAGTCTGAGCAACGTGCTAACGTATTAATTAAAAACTCTAAAAGTGCAGTGGCCTATATTGATGAGGGGATACACATCTTCGTCAATGCTTCTTACGCAGAGCTATTTGGTTTTCATACGCCTGAAGATTTGATAGGTCTACCAATTATTGACCTTGTTGCGCCTAGTACAAATATTGAAAGATTTAAACAGTTTTTACGCCGTTTTGATAAGGGTCATCGTGATCAAGTAGAGTTTAAACTAGCTGCAAAACACAAAGATGGCGATATTTTTGAGTCGAAACTACAGTTAGCGGCGGCAAGTTTAGATGGTGAGCTGGTTACTCAAGTTATAATTCAGCCCGAAATTAAATCGCATGTTTCAAAATTGGCGCAAAAACTGGCAGTCGCTGAGCGCCAAGATAGTTTGACTGGGCTACTAAACCGGCTCGGATTTGAGGAACGCTTTGCCCAAATTTATCAGTCAACAAAAGATAATAATGAGTGTGCAGCACTATTATTTATACGGGTAGATGGCATAGGCAAAATTAATTCAGTATCTGGTATTAAAGGCATTGACATTACCATAAAGGAAGTCGCTAACACGCTCAAAGAGTCATTTAGAGATAGTGAAGTGTACCGATTTAGCGATAATATTTTTACGGTACTCATGCCAAGCGTAAGCAGCATTGAAGAAGTAAAGCAACTGGCTGAGAATACTCGTCAAAAAGTTGCAGCTCTCTTTATTGAAATAGACTCACGGACTATTACCACTACGTTGAGCATTGGTGGCGTGTTTATTGATTCTTCAGCGCCTGATCTGACTAAACTCATGGATAGAGCATCAAAAACTCTCAACCAAGCATTCTTAGACAGCGGTAACGTGGGTAACGTGGTTAAGTTCTATGAACCAAGCCTGTATGCTGAGGATAGCGATAGTGTGTTAGCAGAGTATTTGCAAACGTCTATTGTACAGAATAAATTTAAGTTATATTACCAGCCAATCTACGATATTGAGACTGATAGCAGTTCGTTCTATGACGTTCAAGTTTACTTGCCATTGGCTAATGGTAATGTGATGTCTCCTGAGAAGTTTTATCCAGTTGCGGTTACCCACAACCTTATTGAAAAAATTGACCGATGGGTATTAATTAATGCCTGCAAGCATTTGAATAAAGTGAGATTAACCTCGCCGAATACTAAGATAGTTGTGACGTTAAGTAGCCAAACGTTAGTCAATAGTTTACTCCCTAGAATGGTTGAGCAACTAGTGAAAGCGGTTGGGGGAAATCCAGAGGCATTAACCGTTCAGTTTTGTGAAGCCGATTTAGTTAGTTATATGACAGTAGCTAAGCGGCAATTTTCAGCTATTAAAGAGACAGGTAGTCTAGTTGGGATAAAAGAGTTTGGTTCTACCGCTAAAACAATTAAATTGGCGGATTATCTTGAACCATCATTCGTCAAATTAGCACCTAATTATGTCAATGACTTGAAGAATGCAGATAACCTGAGGATAGTGAAAGCATTGGTAAGGAAAGCGAATGATCGTTCTATACCGGTAATTATGCCATCCATAGAAACTGCTGCTACAATGTCGGCTGCTTGGAGTGTAGGTGCTCGGTATTTGCAAGGAAATTACCTACAAGTAGCTTCTGACAATATTATCGCAGATGAAACAGGACGTGGTTAAATATGTATTCTATAAAGACACAGGTAGTGACACAAGGCCTGCGCACCCTTGTAACAATAACGTCCAATGCTCATAAAATTTTATCTTTAAGCTTTTTATGTACGCTTATATTATTATCGAGTTGTACACCAGTACCGCCAGATAATCGTGCCCCAGTGACTGCCCCTATTTATACGAGTGGCAATGCTGAAAATGGTAAAGCTTTGTATGAAGAGTACTGCTCACAATGCCACCAGTTACAACCAGGGAAAAATAAGAAAGGACCGCAGCTTATAGGGGTCTATGAAGCACCTTCCGCATCACTTGCTGATTATAAATATAGCAGCGACATGAGTAGTGCTCATGTGACGTGGGATGCTGAAACTTTAGATACTTATATTGCAGATCCAGTTGCCATGATGGCGGATACTCGTATGTTATCCGATCCGATCCCCGAGGCAAATATTAGGCAAGACATTATTGCATATCTATCAACCTTAGGTCGTGCTGACCAAGTGATACCTTCCCAAAAATAAAGGAGAAGCATCAAACTCGGCGACTCTATGACTTGTAGCGCTCTTATTCGGTTGCCTAGTATCGGTTTTAACGTTCTTTGACTATACAATGATTTGGATTTTGTAGAGGTCAGCATAAACCCTACAATAATGGGGCGATTTTAGCCATAACTTAACTTAAGCCCCTAAAGACTCTTTTTCGAGTGTTTGGTTTTAGCACTGATTTATAACATTAGTTTTTAGTGTTTGGCATTAGCGTAAAATATTGAGTGCAGAAAATTTAGAATTTATTTTATGAGTAAAGGATAGGGATTAACCGCCCCTGCCTTGGTATAAACTCCATAATGCAAGTGAGGGGGTGTTCCCTTCGCGTTCCCGCTGTCTCCCACATAACCAATAATGTCGCCAGCGTATACCCAGTCGCCCACCTCAATATCTGCATAGCTTTCCAAATGTGCATAATAATGGCTGACACCCCCTGGTCCGATGATTGAAACAACATTGCCACCGAGTGAATTAGTGCCTACTTTTCTTACTATACCCTCTGTTGTGCTATGTATAGGGGTGCCTCGTTTGGCAAAAATATCGATACCTTCATGCGACCTTCCACCACTGCGTGCAGCACCCCATGTATCTGTTAAATGGGCATTAATTAATGGGTTTGGTAAGCTATTGTCAGTTGGTGGCTCTTGTGTCATCAGCTTGGCATACTTAACCGATGTGGTTAGATAACGCGCTGCTTTATGGGAAAGTTCGGGCTTTAGTTGAATGAGCACTAAATATGCTGAAAGACATATTATGATAAACAACGCTAACTTTATGAGTAAGCTTAGGGATGCTAATATAAAATTTGGGGAAGATTTCTGCTTTGTATTTTTTGTAGCCATTTTTATTGAATCTCTAGAGTACTTAGTTTCTATACTACATACTACCAAGTAGAAGATATATTGATGTGAAAAGGGTATGGAATACAATGTTTAGCAGATTCGACTAAAAAATCGCTTAGTAAAGACAAAATGCAGATGGTTGTTAATGATGTAAATCATCTAGGTTAAAGCGTAGAAATCAAAAAACCGTGCACATAGGCACGATTTTTTATTTAACTGTTTTTATTAAAGATTAGGCGCTGTTCATAATGGAAAGTTATTCATCTATTTATCTATCTATTGATCTATCTTGTTAACGTTTTCTACCCATTCGCTCTTCTAAAATTGACTCAGCTGCCCGAACCTTATCTTCATCTAACTCTACATAGTCAGGGTCAGAAAGCTTTGAAGGATTATTAAAGCCAGAACCAAAATCAGTTTGGTCAGTTTTTTCTTTCAAAGTGTCTTGTTCACTTGTTAGCTCAACATCGCCATCTTGCTCATAGCCATGAGCAGCATTTTCGCTCCCTGTTGCAGGTTGGGAGGGCGCGGTAGAATCTTTCGATTCTGTCTGTGATTGATGAATGGCCTCATCAATTACATAGGGGGTTAAGTTATCAGCAGCATTTTCTAATGTATGTGGGTTATGGCGAGACTGTGCCTCATATAAATAGCGATCAAAAACATCCGTTAACAGCGCATCAAACCGAACCGCATTATACTCAATCAGTTGTTCAGATTCAGTTTCTGTGATTTCCCCATCATTTAAAGCCGTGAGTACGTGATCCTCAAAGGTTAGACCAACAAACTTACCCTTATGCTCAGACTTTTTAAAGGTTTGCCATAAAGACTCTATTTTTAGTAGCATTTGATAGGCATTTTCGACACGACCAGTCACGTCATTGGCATTCGTGGTGTAATACACTAAGGATTTAAGCTGTTCACGGAATGGATTGTCCTCGCCGTCCATTAAAATAGCATTACCCAGTTGTTGTCTTAACGCATCTTTTGGTTTTTCAACAATACGTCCAAATGGGAAGGTTATACGTTTTACTAACTTGGCAGCCATTTTATTTGGAAAGTTGGCAAATAAGTCAAAAAAGGCTTCTTGGATTTTATACAGCGACTTATCTAAAGCCAATTGAGCATGTAATTTTTCTGATGATGATTGGCTTCCATTTGCATAAAACTGCAAGACCGCAGTCATAATAAATAAGTGCGAATGTATATCTGCCAAGCGACCTGATAGCATTTCTTTTCTTTTTAAATCGCCTGCAAGTAGGCCAAGTGACATGTCGGCTGTCAGAGCGAAGTTAGCACTCAGTCGATTTATTTTTTTATAATAAGGTCGCGTAAAGCTGTCGGCAAACTTAGGTGCTGAACCACTGCCACCAAAATAACCTGAAAAGAAGGATTTCGCTGCACGGTTAAAGGTATAGCCTAAATGTTTGAAGAATAAATCATCAAAAGATTTAATCGCAACGTCTTTATCAGGACTCTGTAGTAATTGTAATTCTTCAAACAAATAAGGATGGCAACGCATGGCACCTTGACCGAAAATCATCAATGAGCGGGTTAGAATATTTGCCCCTTCTACGGTAATGGCTACTGGGATGGCCTGATAAGGTAATGCTAAAAAGTTGCGTGGACCATGTTGAATTGCCCGCCCACCGACGATATCCATACCATCGTTAACCACACTGCGCATGGTTTCTGTAGCATAATACTTAGCCATTGCCGTCATGACAGAAGGTGTGCCTCCTTGATTTAGCCCACAAGTTACCAAGTGGCGAAAGGCTTCAATCATATAAGTATCGCTAGCAATGTCACTACTGGCTTCTTGCACACCTTCAAATTTGCCTACTGAGATTTTAAATTGTTCCCTAATTTTTGCAAACGCACCAACCGTTAAGTAGCTCATTTCGCTTGCTGCGGTTGATAAAGCAGGCAATGAAATACCACGACCAACCGCCAAGCACTCCATTAACATACGCCAACCTTTGCCAGCATTTTCAACGCCGCCAATAATAAAATCGAGCGGGATAAAAACGTTTTTACCAATAACCGTCCCATTCATAAAGGGCGAACCTGGGTTATGGCGAGGACCCACTTCTACACCTGCATAATCAGCAGGAATCAAAGCACAGGTAATGCCATAATCAGATTTATCTTTGTTGCCCAATAGACCATGCGGGTCGTGGAGTTTGAAGGCTAGACCAATAACAGTAGCAATCGGTGCCAAAGTTATCCAGCGCTTAGAGAAGTTCATGTTAAGTCCAAGTACAGTATCGCCGTTGTATTGGCCATAACACACGACACCAGTGTCTGGAATAGCCCCCGCATCCGAGCCAGCTTCTGGTCCAGTTAAACCAAAACAAGGAATCTCTTTACCTTGTGCAAGTCCAGGTAACCATCGCTCTTTTTGTTCATCGGTACCATAATGCATGAGTAGTTCACCTGGGCCAAGTGAGTTTGGCACCATGCAAGATACAGCCGCTGTTAAGCTACGTGACGCAATTTTGCTCATAACACGGCTTTGGGCATAGGGGGTAAATTCTCGTCCGCCATAGCTTTCAGGAATAATTAAGCCTAAAAACCCACTGTCTTTGATATATTGCCAAGCCTCTGGTGATAAATCTTTGTCATGATGGTGAATTTGCCATTCATCCAGCATTTGGCAAAGCGTTTCAACTTCATTATCGATAAAGGCTTGTTCTTTATCGGATAGAGCGGGATAGGGATAGTTTTCAAACACCTGCCAGTTTGGGTCACCCATAAATAGCTCTTTCTCCCACCAACTCGTACCGGCATCGAGCGCTTCTCTTTCAGTATCACTCATGCTCGGCATAGCATTGCTTAATTTTTTATAGGCAGGTTTAGAGATTAGTGTTTGACGTAACGGCGAAATCATAACAATCAAGGCCATTAGAATAAGAGGAATGCCTAATAACAATGACCACGCGGATAAAGCAGCTGCCACAACAGCCACTAAGATGATGATAACAGCACCTATAACTCGGTTTAATTTGAATAAAAAGACCAATAAGAGCGCAAAAAGTTGCAGCAAAATAGCAAGAATAAATAAACCAATTAAGGTAAGTGCGGTCATAGTAAGAAACCCAAAATACGAGAGGTAAAGGAGTGAAGAATTAAATTAGTAAAAAAAGAAGTATCAATGAATACAAGTATAGCAATAGTATAGTATGGATAGGTATATATCTTATAGAGTAAGCAGATATGTTTGGATAATCAAGACGTGATGCATATTGTTGCCTATTTAATAGACAAAGGGATAAGATTTAGAAATGCAGGCGTAAGGTTTGTCTGTAAAACACAACAAGTGTTGGCGCGTTGTCTGTTGAAGAGAAGGTTTTTTGCAGAGATTATAGAATACCAAACGTATGGCCTTAATAAATGAAGGTTAATTTGTAGGGAGGGTTAACCACTAGGTTGTATTTAAAAGGGATCGATACCTGTTTCAGCAAAAGACAGGGTTTGATTACGTCCAATGATAATATGATCTGCTAAGGTCATATCTATCAAGTAACATGCCTGTTTGAGGGCTTTGGTTACTTCAATATCAGCTTGAGAGGGGTTAGCATCTTGATTAGGATGGTTGTGAGCCACGATTAGCTGACTTGCTCCATGTGATAACGCATGACGTAATACTTGTTTTACACATACTGAACAAGAAGAAATACCGCCCACAAATAACACCGTATAATCTAGTAGCGTTAACCCACTATCTAAGCACAGTAAGGCAAATACTTCATTGGTTTCATGGCGAAGTTGAGTGGTAATATAGTCTTTGACAACTTGGGAGCGGTTTAAAGAACGCCCTGCCTTTAAGTCACTATCTAGGTAGCGCTTGCCCATCTCTAAGCTAGCCAGTATTTGAGCGTATTTAGCTGTTCCAATCCCATGACAGGCGAGCACCGCATGTTGAGGGGCAGAAAGCAGCTCGGCGATACTGCCGAACTGGTCTATTAGATTTCGAGCAAGCTCAATAGCCGAATGCTCTTTGGTACCAGTCCGCAAAAAAATAGCTAATATCTCAGCGTCAGTTAAACTTTCTGCCCCAGCTTTTAGTAGCTTTTCGCGTGGTCTATCATCTTCGTGCCAGTCTTTAATTGCCATATGTCCTGCCGTAGCTGAGGTTATTATTCAGTTAAATTTAAAAATAATTACTAAAGTTTAGCAATTGTTAATAGAAATTAGTATGCTAATCTCATATAGTTATAATATGAACACTTCATTTGTTTAACTGAATGCATTGAATCACTGTCTACTTGAACTTTTTATATTCAACCATTTTTTGCTAAGTAAGGCCAATAACATGACAGATATAAGCACTAAAATAAGGCTCCGGCCAATAAGTGAGGCAGATTTTGAAGCTTGGTTGATGTTATGGGAGAGTTATCTTCAATTTTATAAAACGGAACTGCCGTTAGAGGTTAGTAAATTGACGTGGCATAAACTGTTAAACGATGACGTGCCAATATATGGTTTTGGGGCTTATTTGGATCAAGTTTCTAGCAATGAGGGTCTTGTAAATAAGACCTCTGACAATAATATTTCCAACAATAGAGGCGATTGCGATAAATTAGTGGGATTTACCCATGTCGTATTGCATCCAAATACATGGGATACAACGGAGTGCTGCTATTTAGAAGATTTGTATGTAGAAAGATCTATGAGAGGCGAAGGGGTGGGTAGAGCTTTGATTGAACATGTCTATCACTTTGCTAAAGATAAAAATTGTAATCGCGTCTATTGGGTAACCCAAGAAGGTAATAAAGCAGCACGTCAGTTGTATGATAGCCTCGCTCATAAAACCGACATGGTTCAATATCGTCACAATTTACAAAGCTAGGTTCAAAGGTAAGCGTATAATAATAAACCTATTCAATATCTGCATAATCTTGCTACCATAACTGCATTTTATAATTTTTTTAAACTTTTGCGCATTAAGGTATTATCCTATTATGACTTTAGAACAGCCGACTTCTCAAAATTTTAACAAGGTTATTTTAGCCATTACTGGCGGTATTGCGGCTTATAAATCTGCCTTATTTGCAAGGCTATTAGGTAAAGCGGGTTTTGATGTTCGTGTGATTATGACGTCAGGGGCGCAAGAGTTTATTACACCGCTTACCTTACAAGCGCTAACGGGGAATGAGGTGCATACCGAACTGCTCGATACGACAGCTGAAGCAGGTATGGGGCATATTGAGTTAGCGAAATGGGCCGATTTAGTGGTTATTGCGCCAGCATCAGCCAATACATTGGCTCGCCTTGCTATGGGTATGGCGGATGACTTGCTAACCACGGTGTGTTTGGCAACAGCGGCACCTGTTATGGTTGCCCCTGCTATGAACCAGCAAATGTGGGCACATCCTGCGGTTCGTTTAAATGTAATGACTCTTAAAGACCTAGACTATCATGTCATTGAGCCAGACAGTGGCGATCAAGCTTGTGGCGACATTGGTGCAGGGCGATTACCAGAGCCAGACACCTTGTTGCAGTATGTGTTAAATCTAAAAGCCAAGCTTACCATTCCCCAAGTATTAGCGGGCAAGAATGTGACCATTACCGCAGGGCCAACGATTGAAGCAATAGATCCTGTTCGTTATTTGTCTAATCATTCAACGGGTAAAATGGGCTTTGCTTTGGCACGTGCTTGCCGAGATGCGGGTGCGAACGTGACCATTATTGCGGGGGGCAAAGTTTCCTTAAAAACACCCTTTAACGTGAAGCGCATTAATGTGTTATCTGCTGAAGAGATGCTCACTGCTGCCCATGCTTGTGCCAAGGGTATTACCACTCAACCTTTTAAGTTAGATGTTGATACTCAAGTAGCGGCTAATCAAAATCACTCTGACCACGACCAGCCAGCACACACTCAGACTGGCACAGACATTTTTATTGCAGCAGCAGCAGTGGCGGATTATCGTACTCGTGATGCGGCACCGCAAAAAATCAAAAAAACGCAAGATAAAATGACCTTAGATCTGGTTAAAAACCCTGATGTGTTGGCGGCCATATCGCACGAATATCCTGATATTTTTATGGTAGGCTTTGCTGCCGAAACTCAAGATGTTGAGAAGTATGCGCGGGGCAAGCTGGCATCGAAAAAGTTAGATATGATTGCTTGTAATGATGTCTCACGTAAAGACATCGGATTTGCAAGTGATGAAAATGCTATGGTTGTCTACTTTGCTGATAAACATCAGCAGACCCCTGTTGTCTTAGACAAAGCTAGCAAAAAGGTAATTGCTCAACAGTTAGTAACTTTAATTGGCAATACTATTTAGAGCCTGTTTAATTTATTGTTAATGCTTTTTATACAATACAGTAGCTCCAAAAACATAGTAGCCCCAAAAATAAAGTGGTGATGAAAACGAGCGAAAAGTAATATAAAAAAGTAGTGTAAATAGATCACAAGTATCAAATTAGGCATGTGAAGTGAGGTATGTGAAGCGCATTTAATTGCACCCCATTATTATTTTTGGTTTATTTAGTAAAGGTATGATTCTATACCGATCACTTAAATCTTAAAAAAGGATGACATATGAGTAATCAAGTTGAAAACATGACCAAAACAATCTCAAACTCAACGATCGAAACCTTAATGAATCATCGTTCAGTGCGGCAATATACCGGTGAGCCAATTGCGCCGGAGATGTTAGAGACCATTCTGCAAGCGGGACGTATGGTATCAACATCAAGTTATTTACAAGCAGCCAGTATTATTCGAGTTACCGACCCTAAGCTGCGTACCCAGTTTCGTCAAATCTCTAACAGCATGGATGAGGAAACGTACAAACAAGCGCAAGCAGACGGCAAGGGTCTAGGGCATGATTACATCGAGACATGTGCTGAGTTTTTGGTATTTTGTATCGATAGCCATCGTCATAATCAGCTTGCCCCTGAATCCCAATTGGACTGGACAGAAGTAGGCATCATTGGTGCGGTAGATGCCTCTCTTTTAGCGCAAAACATCATGGTTGCGGCTGAGTCTTTAGGTTTGGGCGGCGTTTATATTGGCAGTATGCGTAATGATATTGAACGTGCTAGCAATCTGCTCAATATACCAAAACACGTTATTCCATTATTTGGCATGTGCTTAGGGCATCCTACTGAAGCAGCAAAAGCCATTCCTCAGCGCCCACGGTTTCCCTTATCTGTATTGGTATCTGAGAATCAATATCAGCCAGCAAGTGACACAGTGCTAGAGGCGTATAATAGCACTGTGGAGGACTACTATACCGAGCGTAGTAATAGTGGCAATCCGAAAAAGCTAGACTGGCAGAAACAGGTTCATAATACATTTGCAAAACCTGTACGCCCTCATATATTAGACTACTTTAACAAACAAGGCTTTATGAAACGCTAAGAAGTGGCTAGGCGTGCCCTAATAATCTAAAGGATTACAACACACCCTAGAGCCGATTTAAATGTTGGTTAGCTTTGATGTCTCCCTTTACTAAGGGAGACTGAGAGCAATTTTTTTACAACGTAATGCTGTAACCACCCTATTTAGTTATGATATCTAATATTTACTATTAAATAATAGTTAGGGGGTATATGTTGGCAAACTTATGTAGGGCACTCCTGTGACAGCTGGTCTTGGTAGGCTTTTCTTGTCAATAGATACTAACAAATGATTCGGTAAGGTAAGTGTGATGCCAGACTTTGAACAGCTTATATTGATGCTAATTTTTGCGGTAGCCTCACTTTTGCATGGCATTAGTGGGCTAGGCGTTACCTTAGTGACTACCACTGCGCTGGCAAGTATGTACTCCTTACAACATGCAATTATATTGATTATTTTTCCATCACTGGCATTAAATATCATGACTTGGCTTCACGGTGGTGAGCGCACTATGTGGGGCGACTTTACCTATTACCTAAAAAACTACTGGCTTCTGGCATTAATGAGCTTATTTGGCAGTTTGCTGGGAGTCAAACTTTTGATTTGGGTAGATAGTAGCTATATTTTGTTATTGTTGGCTGCTGTGATTACCTTTTATGTTTTCAGTAATGCGCTTGGAAAACGTATCATTCTGCCCAATACCAAACCAGTCCTGATTGCTACAGGGTTGATTGCGGGTATCATTGGCGGTTCCACCAACGCTATGTCAACCGTGCTACTGATGTATTTGTTATCTGCAACCGATGATAAGAATACTATCGCCAAGGTAGGTAATATGTGTTATTTTTTGGGGAAAATTGCACAAATTATTGTCTTATGGGGGCCAATAAAAGCACTACCTACCAGTGATTGGTTATTAATTGCGCTATTAACGCTCGTATCGATAGGCAGTATCATCGTTGGCATCCGCCTGCGCCACTATTTATCAGCAGCCCGCTTTCGTCAATTGGTGTTGGTAATTTTAACCGTGTTAGGATTGCGCGTCGGCTGGCAAGGAATAATTGGCTTACTCGCTTAGCCAAGTTCACTCTCTCCATTCTATAATAAACCCTCTATGGTCTGATCCTACCCAGTCAATAGCGTGAGTGGTTACATCGTTCTTGTTGAAGTTGACTAAAACATGATCAATCCCAATGCCAAAAGGTCGCCATGTGGGTAGCCCTGTTAGCGTCGTCCGCTGCAATGACGTATCATTAAATAACGCCCCACTAAACGTCCCATTTAAAGAGCCACTAGAGGATTGAGTCTGATTGATAAAGTCTCGATAAACAGGCGAAAAGGCAGATAGATTAAAATCTCCCACCACCATAACCAATTGTCCTTGATCGGCTTTAATGAGATTGGCCAATTGATCAAGATAGTCGTTTCTAGCGACGGCAAATGCATGCCCTAAAGGCGGTGGAGGGTGAGCGACATATAACACTCTAGATCGCCCGTTATGATGAGTAGATGATTGGTTTGCGAATACCAATCTCGCCACAGTAAAGCCAGATAAAATAATGATATCGCATTGTGCAGAGTTATCTTTGCTAAATATTTGCAGGGCAAAAGGGCTGTCTTTGTTGACACCGCAGTGAGCTGGATATTCTTTGGCAAGGCTACTTAGCGTCGGTTGCCACTGTGTTCCGCCTGCCTCAACCAAAGCGATAATGTCAGGGTCAGGCTGTGCAAGCGAGCTTGACGTTACTTCAAATTCGGTTAATTGTTTGATAGTTTGTTTAGGGTACTGATTGGCGATATTCACGTTTTGATAGCTGATGATGAGTGATTTTGAAGGCCCAGTGTCTGGATTTGCATTAGATAAAGATGTTTTAGACACAGTTTCAGCATGGCTATCGATTTTAGAATTAAAATGTGCCAGTTCGATAGATTTAGGCAATAGTAGAGATAATGGCTGTAAGCTCCAGCCTATTAAAACTAGTCCAATGCTTAAAAAGACCCAACGTATGGTTCGTATACTTCTAACATTCAGCTTGAATTTGGGATATAAAACAGTGGCTAGCATTGTCAAAATTGCCAAATGTGGCACATAATGGCTAAATAGTTCCAACTGCCAACAATAACGACCAAAAAGCTGACTTAAGGTCATTATCAAGATGCCAACAGTAGTCAGCCAAAATAAACAACGACTTATTAAGTCATACAATTTAGTCATCTTTTTTCTCAGTTTAGGGCTCAATTTGGAGCTCTGTTTAGCACTCAGTTTAGTGCTGAATTCGGCCTCTATTAACCGACCAAACAAACTAATTAAGCGACCATCATGACCTCAACGCCCAATGATAATGATATAGAACCATCAGTGACAACGATTACAACCATTGAGACGCCAAAAGATTTGGAGTCGCATATCAAAGAGCTTATCAAGATTGAGCCACGATTTGAAGCGATCTACAAACAAGTGGGCGTTCCCAGTTTACGTCGTAATGACGGCGGATTTGATCAATTGATGCGGGCCATGGTCGGACAACAGCTCTCAGTTGCTGCCGCTCGTAGCATATGGAATAAGCTTGAGACTGCGGGACTAATTAGTCCGCAAGCTATTTTAGCGGCAGAAGATGACGCTCTAAAGGCAAACGGACTGTCATGGCAGAAGATTCGTTATATTCGATCGTTAGTTGAGCATGATATTGATTTTGAGGCACTGATAACCCTACCCGATGCTGAGGTTGTCAAGACCTTAACGGCGGTCACTGGCATAGGGAAGTGGACTGCGGAAATGTACTTATTATTTAGCCTTGGACGGGCAGATGTGCTGGCAGTGGATGACCTCGCTATTAAAGTTGGCGCAATGGAATTACTGGAACTTGATGCCAGACCTACCCCAAAACAACTGAGGACATTATCTGAGCCGTGGTCGCCACACCGAAGTGCTGCCAGCTTATTGTTGTGGGCTCATTATGGGTGGCTGAAAGATAGAAATGCCATTCCGCTTTAGACTTTGATAAAGTCTTTTTATTAAGGTTTTGTAGGTATAAACGTAACGTTTGGCTATTAGACGTCTTTAAAAGTCAGAGGGTTTATGGGGGTTCGTATGCCTAATCAAAATACAGCGCATAATAAAACAGGGTTGCCACTTCTAACCTATTGGTCAAATACCGAAGCACAGCAACGGGTTGTTATACTCGGTGCTATATTGGCGATTATTTCAAATATTCTATTCAGCATCCTCTACTTTTATAGTAACCTGCTCCAACCTTTAACCGGCACGCAAGTTTTTATTTGGCGCATGCTGTCTATGTGGGTCGTCATGATGGGCTTTTTGATAGTAAAAGGCCGATTGGTTATGCACCTTGCCATCTTACGCCAATTCCATAAACCTAAGCAGATAGTGTGGCTGTTGCTGCCTACACCAATATTCTTTAGTCAGCTGTGGCTGTTTATGTGGGCACCCGTTAATGGGCAAGGGGTGCAAGTGGCGATGGGGTATTTTTTATTCCCATTAATGATGGTGCTGTTTGGCTTCTTTTTTCTTAAAGAGACGTTGAGCCGTTTGCAGTGGGCGGCGGTTGTTTTTGCGATGTTAGGCATTGCTTTAGAGATATTTCGCTCGCAAAGTGTTTCGTGGGCGACATTATGGGTGTGCGGCACTTATCCTATTTATTATATTATGCGTCGTTTGCAGGGTGTGACGGCTATGACGGGGATGCTGGTAGACCTCACGTTGTTTTTACCGTTTGCGTTGGGTTATTTGTTATATGTAGCGCCAGAAAACCTACAATTTGTGACAAGCTCTACCGTTTACTTATTTTTGGTCATTAGTTTAGGCGTTTTGAGTGTGCTTGCGTTAAAAACCAATATTGATGCCAGTCAACTGTTGCCTGTCAATGTATTTGGCATGCTGAGTTATTTAGAGCCTGTATTTCTATTCTTTTTAGCTATTACTGTGTTGGGTGATACCTTTGAGCCGTCCATGCTGTATAGCTATGGTTTAATTTGGATAGGCATTATGTTTTTGATTATGCATGGCATACGTCAGATTATGGCGAACCGTAAACGTCAACCGAAGCGTTGGCAAAAAGGGGCAAGGGTCAGTTAGTGCTAGGGCTTAATGGGTTTAGCGCTTTGAATAGGTGGGGAGTGATAGAAGCAAAAGACTAAAAAGAATAGCCTTGATATTGGAGACTCTTAAGAAGGGAGAAATATGCGGGGCAGGGGGAGGCGTTTTTACGACACTATGTCCGCGCCTCGTCCCTCGGCAAAAGAATCAATATGTTCTTTATTTATATCCTATATGCTCAAAAAGTGGCAACCAATTATGACTAGGAATCTTATAATACCGACAAGTATCAGGTATTTTGAGTCTTTTATACCTCTTGTCAGTTATTT
The DNA here is from genome assembly GCF_057396285.1 of Psychrobacter sp. CX97. Lineage (NCBI taxonomy): Bacteria > Pseudomonadati > Pseudomonadota > Gammaproteobacteria > Moraxellales > Moraxellaceae > Psychrobacter > Psychrobacter sp. CX97. Next base: position 173,693 of record NZ_JBXYJE010000007.1, read on the forward strand.
CAAGCTTACTACCCTGTTCAGCAGTTATGATAGTTGCTGATTTGATTTGAGCGACACAGATATTAGAAAGGTCATCTGCATTCTTATTTATGCTTGAGCTTAGCGGTGTAATCTCTGAAAGCTCTGCTTGTAGTTTAGCAAGCTCAAGTTCATAGTCTTTTTTTGGAATCACTACTACCCTAAACCTATCCTTAAAGTCAGTAAATATTGATTTATCATACCCCATAAGAGCTATTTTTTGCATCACTTCGGTATGAATATGCTCGGAGATGATTAGGCTTATCTGTTTTGATAAAACGCAACCCTCCATTTGTCCCTAAACACTATTAAAGGTAAGAGGTGGGTAGTAGCGATAACATAAATCTAAAATAGCATTGGTATCAACACAGTATTTAATCATCCAAATACCTTCTGCTCAAGATAAGAAAGTTGCTCAATACTATTTAGATTTAGCATTTTCATTGCTGTATTAACAGGCATTTCGCTGTCCCATATAGCAGAGATTACTTGTTGAAGGTATACTTTTCCAAACTTATTAACCGCAGAGTATTCTTTTCCTGTCTTGCCAAATCCATCGCTAGTTTTATCAGAAAGCTCGTCTAAATAACTTGTTAACTCTTTTTGTGAGATTCTACCCGTAAGTTTAAGTTGAATAGCAATAGCTTGTTTACTAGCCTTTAAGGCTTTTCTAATCTTCTCAACATTATTTTCTATAGAGAGTTGTTCGTCATAATACTTTTCCAGTGCACTTTCAGGGACAAGAACATATCCTGCTACTTCGTTACAATATTGTTCAATATTCTGACGGCTTTTGAGTACATTTCCATCTAAAGCACTTTCACGTAAACCTAAATGAACTAACTCATGAATCATAGTAAATAGTTTTCGTGAGTTGCTTTGCCCACTTGAAAGAATAGTAATAATAGGTAATAAGGGATAATAGAGAGCCATCCCCTCTGAGCCAATTTTTTGACGTGAAATTTCGAAGACAAGAATGTCTTTTTTCTCTATCAGAGTACGCCACGACTTATAGTAGTCATCACCACCATCTATTCTTAAGTGAGCACCATCGATTTCCAAATAGTTTCTAATAGTTAAAGAGTCCTTAAAACTATCATTTCCTTGCAAATGAAGATTAAAGCTATTTGGCTCAATGTCTAGACAATCATAAGTATAAATTAAATCATCACGACCGCTAATGACTTCTTTAATCACCTTATTCAGCTGATATTTATTTTCTTCATTATCAACTTCATTTTGGTTTCTATGGTCAATTAAATCAGGACTAGTATTAGGTTGTAATTTATTCGATAAAAGATAAAAATCAGGTATTAATAAGATTGAGGCAATTTTTTTTAGTTGAAGGAAGGTAAAAACAGAGTGATTGCCCTCCTTTTCAGCTTTTTCAATTTTATTAAGTGGTACTTTAGCTTTTTTAGATAATAGTTCCCTAGAGAGTGACAATTGCTCTCTATAATAGCGAAACGCCTCTGGGGAATGATTTACTAGTCTGCTAGTCATTTTCTATTATCTTTAAAACTCAAATTTAGGCAGATAATATACTAGCATATGCTATTAATTTTAGATATTTGATTTAATTGATTATAGATTTATGCTCTAACCCTTCTGCAATTCAAGCAACCTCTGATACAGCGCATTTTTCTTGACGCCAGTAATATCGGATGCCAATGCCGCTGCCTTTTTAACCGATAAATCCTCAAGCAAGCGAAGCAGTAATTTATCATGAATGCTGTCATCGTCTGATGCGTTATTCACATTACCGCTCACCACTAATACAATCTCACCTTTTTGCTGATTATTGTCAGATTCAACAAATTCTGCTAACTCGCCTAACGTCGCCTTTTTTACCGTTTCAAAGGTTTTGGTCAATTCACGGCATAACGTTGCAGGGCGGTTAGCGCCAAAAGCTTCTGCCATATCTTTTAAGCTGACCACAATGCGGTGCGGGGCTTCATAAAAAATTAACGTTTCAGTACGGTTGGCATAGCCTTCTAACTGTTTGACTCGCCCATGCGTTTTGGCAGGCAAAAAGCCGACAAAGCTGAATTTATCAGACGGGAGTCCTGCCACGCTAAGTGCGCCAATAGCGGCACATGCGCCAACGATAGGAACGACTCTAACCCCTGCAGCGTGAGCAGCTTGTACCAGTTGATAACCAGGGTCACTGATGAGCGGTGTGCCGGCGTCACTGATGAGGGCAACGGAATGACCACGCTGAATCATCTCAATTATTTTGGGGGTTTGCACTTCACTATTGTGTTCATGGTACGCCCACGTTTGGGTGTCGACACCAAAGTTTGATAGCAATTTTCCCGAGGTACGGGTGTCTTCACAGGCAATGATTTCGACCTGTTTTAATGTCTCGATAGCGCGTGCAGTGATGTCGCCCATATTACCAATTGGGGTAGCGACAATGTATAGATACGCTTGGCTTGCAGACGGGGCGTGTTGATTTTCTGACATGGTAAAAAGACCTTAAGGCAAAATAAAATAAGAGTCAAAATAGGGTGCGTGTTATTTTTTTAATATTATCAGTTTATCACGATGTGCTAAGATATCAGCAGTTTGCTTAACATATGAGTTAGTTGGTCGAATGTTGTCTATTGCATGTTGTGCTTGAATAGGCTTGATACTTAAAATAACTGCAATCGCTATAAAAATTACTTTAGAAGAAAATAATGTCTAATAAGTCTTTATTTTTAAATTCGCCCAAACAGCGTCATGGCGGATACTATGAAGAGAAGGCACTAACCTATTTAAAGGGGCAGGGTCTAACACTCATCGCCCAAAATTGGTTACAGCCTAAAGTGGGAGAGCTGGATTTGGTCATGATACAGCCAAAAACACAGGATCAAGGCTGGGATATTATGCTGTTTATTGAGGTACGCAAACGCAAAGCCACTGGGTTTGGCGATGCTTTAATGAGTGTGACCGCATCCAAACAGCGTAAGTTGATTAAAACGGCACACTATTTTTTACAACAGCATCAAACGCATGCGGAGTTAGAATACCGCTTTGATGTCGTTGCGTTTAACGAGACGGATAACAATAGCTCGCTTGAGCCCGTGTGGGTACAAGGGGCGTTTATTGCCTCTGCATGGTAAACCACAGCAGGGCAAATGTAAGTTAAGTAATGACGTGACGGTAAGCAAGTCAGGTAAGTGATCTAGGTAGCGAATGAGATAGTAAGATAGTGAGTGATATAACCGACTACAATGTATGCTGATTAAAACAGACCCTAAACTAAAAGGTCACTTTTGGCGACTGGTTACCAAACACTTAATATTGAGTAAGCTTTCAGGTATAAAATGGTTTAACGCGTTAATACGCCCTATATATAATCCATTTAAGATGGTGTTCTCCGAAAAATATCAAGACTTTAGATAAGGACATAAAATGATCAACTTTTGGTTACCGCGCGCTAAGGGTATTAAAGTTATGGCATACGCTATTGCACTTGGCCTGTGTAGTGCAAGCATGTTAACGGGTTGTATTACCATTCAAAGATCGGCATCTGGTCCAAATTATGGCGTTCCTGCTACAGATCGTACCGTGGCGCAGCGCATTTTAGACCAAAGCATCGAAAACACTGCCCGCTTAAATATAAATGCCTTGGACGAGACGCTACCAAAGCGCAGTCGCATTGGTATTGATAGTTTTTACAGTCATTTATTACTCACTGGCGAAGTGCCCGATGTAGAGACAAAAAACAACATTATTAATATCGTGTCTTCAATGCCCGATGTCAAAAAGGTACATGATGGCCTCAATGTCGCGCCGTCAAAAGGGGTAAGCTATACGGTTCATGATGGATATATTACCTCTAAACTTAATGCTAAAATTTTGGCAAGTAAAACCATACAAACCTCACAGCTTAAAGTAGTGACTGATGATGGTATTGTGTATATTTTGGGCAAATTAACCCCAACTCAGCGTGGGCATTTAATGAACATTATTGAAAGTACAGAGGGTATCAAAAAGTTGGTATTATTGACTGAGCTTATTGATGAAAATGGCGCTGTGATTGATGAATCAAGTGTCAGTCAAGAAGCGGGTTTGGAAGCACCACAATTTGGGCCAATGAGCGACGAACAGGCAGAGAGTTTACCGGTTAGCACAACAGCAACGGCAGCGCCGCAATCAGTAACCGAGCCTGTAGATGTAAACATGAATGCCCCTGTTACCGTCTCTCCAGTCACGGCTCCTGTCAGTCAGCCGTCGCAAAATTCACAACCTATCCCCTCAGAACAAACACCATTAGCACCTGTACAATCAGCACCCGCACAATCCGCCCCAGCTAATAGTAATAGTGCTTACATTGATATGTATAAAGATCAAGTACCTGGTTGGGAATAGTTGGTTGGGAAAAGCGTGTTGAGCAAAATAGAACCAGCTTGAGTTAACGAGCTTTGTTATTGGCTATCCTCATAAACTCAGCTCCTTTAGCAAGTAGTGAGATACAATTAGAAATCTTCTAGGGATAATTCAGTTGTTTTAATGCAGCACTCGTTAAGCAGTATAGTCAAAGAAGTCTAAAATGGTTACAAGGCAACCGAGTGCAAGTACTACTGGAGTAGGCTTAACGAGGTTAACGCCGTAACCGTTTAGTAGTTCGCTGACTATAGCTTTGATAGGGTAAGCTTAATTTAATCCTATTCATTTAACGATCTTACTTGAGCGGTGTTAATGTTAAGAGTGCTGCTTTCATGACGTATAAAAATTGAATAACTTCATAAGGATAGTGGCAAGTTTAGGTAAATAGCCGAAACACTTGCTATAATTAGGCTATATTTTGTATTTTTTAATCACTTTTTTAATCAATTTTAATTAGAGCAATATAGGTAACTCCCATGAGCATGAATGCTGACGACCTGATAAAATTTTTACAACCCCACTTTCCAGATGCTTTTATACAGGCCGCTAATCAAGGCAATAAATTCGATGTACGCATTGTAGATGCTAGTTTTAAGAGTAAGCGCCCTGTGCAACGTCAGCAAGTAGTTTATGCTTTAGTCAATGACATCATTTCCAGCGGTGAGATTCATGCTCTTAACATTCAAGCATTAACACCAGAGGAATGGGAATCCAAACAAGCTGAAAAATAAGTAAGCACCTCAGTGTTTATTCTATGCACATTTCTTGCAAGCTAAAATAAAGGTCAGCCTTATTGTTGCCCTCTTATTTTTGCATAGTCATTTAACTATCTCGTAACCTGATTTGATATATTTAGCGATATTGAATAGGGAACCCAATTTAGGACGTTATTAATGGACCAATTTTTAATTACCGGTCGTAGCCGTATTGCTGGTAAAGTCAGCATTTCTGGTGCAAAAAATGCAGCGCTACCTTTACTAGCCGCCATGATTTTGCCTGAAACCCCAACCGTTCTGCACAATGTACCCTCACTACAAGACGTGCGTACTTTATTAAAGCTGATTGCAGGTATGGGCATTACCATTAATAAAGAAGCTCATACAGTAACGTGCGATACAAGCACAATCGAGAATTATTTTGCCCCTTATGAGTTAGTCAGAACCATGCGTGCCTCAATTTTAGTATTGGGACCATTATTGGCTCGTTTTGGCGAGGCAGAAGTATCGCTTCCAGGCGGCTGTGCAATTGGCTCACGGCCTGTTGACCAGCACTTAAAGGCCTTTGAGGCAATGGGTGCTGAAATTACTGTTGAAAATGGTTACGTCAAGGCAAAAGCGCCAAAAGGAGGCCGATTAATTGGCTGTGAGCATACCTTTGATATGGTGACAGTGGGAGGTACAGAAAACGTCATCATCGCAGCAACACTTGCGCATGGCACCACGACTTTACAAAACTGTGCTCGTGAGCCTGAAGTGGTTGATTTGGCTAATATGTTAGTAGCGATGGGTGCTAAAATAAAAGGTATTGGCACCTCGACCATGATCATTGAAGGTGTAGATAGCTTGCAAGGGTGTGATTATTCAGTGGTACCAGACCGTATTGAGACGGGGTCTTATTTGGCTGGCGCATTAATGACTGAAGGTGACGTTACCACTACAAATACAGATGCCTCTCTTTTGCAGCCAGTACTGCAAAAGTTTGAAGAAATGGGCGCCATTATAACAACGGGTGATGATTGGATTCGTGCACAAATGCACGGTCGACCCAAGCCGGTAGATATTCGCACGCAGCCCCATCCCGGATTTCCTACTGACATGCAAGCGCAGCTCATGGCAGTGTGTTGTTTGGCAGAGGGTACCAGTACTATTATTGAAAACATCTTTGAAAACCGTTATATGCACGTGCCAGAGCTGAAACGTTTGGGTGCGAATATTAAAGTTGATGGTCACACTGCTATTATTGAAGGGGTTGAATCATTTAATGCTGCCCCAGTTATGGCGACAGATCTGCGAGCCTCTATGTCATTAGTAATGGCTGCTGCTGCTGCTGAGGGCGAGAGTATTATTGATCGTATTTATCACATTGACCGTGGTTATGAGAATGTAGAAGAGAAACTGCGTGGGTTAGGTGTGGATATTAAGCGGATTAACCGAGACAAACGCTAGTGACCTACGCCTACGCATTCTAAAAAAGCCTCATAAAACTAAGACGAACTTACCTATGACTGATCAAACTGAACTGCTCAATCAAGCCGATAACGACTATAATGGTTTAACCCTTGCGTTATCTAAAGGTCGTATTTTAAAAGAAACCATACCGCTACTTAAAGCGGCCGGTATTGAGCTACTTGAAGATCCTAATAAGTCGCGTAAGCTCATTTTTCCAACTTCACATAAACATGTACGTGTGCTTATTCTGCGAGCCAGTGATGTGCCAACTTATGTAGAGCATGGTGCTGCGGACTTTGGTGTGGCCGGTAAAGACGTGCTATTAGAGTATGGTGCTAAGTACGTGTATGAATTACTGGATTTGAAAATCGCACAGTGTAAGCTAATGACAGCAGGTATCAAAGGCGTAGAGCTGCCCAATCGCCGTCTGCGTATTGCCACAAAATACGTCAATGTTGCACGAGCCTATTTTGCTAGTCAGGGTCAACAAGTTGATTTAATCAAGCTGTATGGCTCGATGGAGCTTGCACCACTAGTTGGGTTAGGGGATTTGATCGTAGATGTGGTTGATACAGGGAATACTCTACGCGCTAATGGACTTGAGCCACTCGAGCATATTGCGGATATCTCTTCACGTTTAATTGTCAACCAAGTCAGTTATAAACGTAAGTTTGATATGCTTGAGCCTATATTAGAAAGCTTTAAACAAAGTGTTGGCGACTAGATGGCTATATAAAATTTGGGTATTAGCAATGTTGACTTGTCTTAAGTTTCACTCTAAGTCATCAGCAAAAAAACACCGCTTAATCGCGGTGTTTTTTTCTTTGTACTCTAACGTTTTACCATCAATGGTTGATTCAAGGCCAGCATCTTATAGTCAAAGAAGTCTAAAATGGTTACAAGGCAACTGAGTGCAAGTACTACTGGAGTAGGCTTAACGAGGTTAACGCCGTAACCGTTTAGTAGTTCGCTGATTATACTTCACTGTCGCCGTATTAATGTGGCCGTATCAGTAATGGCTTCTATATCAGTTGCCCCACTATGGATATTTTAGAAATATGCTTCTGTGTCCCAGCATCTTTTAATTCAAAGCCGCCATTGAGTTCAATCACTAAGAAGTAGCTGTTGTCTAAAGCCACAATGTCAAAGTTAGGAGAATTAGAATGTTGCCCTTTTTATTATCCAGTTTCTTATTTTATAAGAAGGGTTTGTTCTTAAATTCTAAACCTACACTTTAATGAGTCTAAAGTAGCACAGAGTTTAGGACAATAAGGTTAAAGTGCCAAATACTGTTTAGTGTGACCTAATCTCTTACCATACCGTGGTAGTATGTCTGTACAGTAAAATAATGACATGACTTAAAGTAAGCAACGCTTTAAAGTAAATTACTTTTACTATCTATAAAGTGTTTATAAAAGTAGAATCCCTATGATCGCAACTCAGTCTTTCGACTTAAATATTTTGCCTGTCTTTGCCTATATTTATATGTTTAGGAGTCCGAAACGAGTCTCCGAAGCTTTGAATATTAACTAACCAGCCGTTAGCCGGTCACTTAGTAAATTAAATCACATCCGCTGCAATCGAGGCTAAACTCCACGTACTTTTAGAACTTAAGGTACGTCTAGATTTATAGACGCTTTGTCATTAACATAGCTACTATGCGCCTATGCGCCTATGCGCCTATGCGCCTATGCGTCAAGGTTATATATCCCATTAAACTTAGACCTATTACATTATTGATTTTAATATTGTTAATCTTGCTCGAAGTATCATTTATACACTATCGCTCTATTGCTCCGTAGCAGAATTAAATTGAACCCACTATAGTGGGGTAGGCGTGCTCTAAAAAAGAAGTGAACTAAAGAAAGTTTAAAACTCGTGCGTCAAAAATATTCAAAGTGGTGCATGCTACACTGGTTTTTTTTAAGATTGTCCTTATAAAAATCAAGTAACTTAGCTGTTATACATTACATTTTACCCCGTACTATATTTTGTTTATTAAGTCTATCAAGCTATTAATACCCTGTATTCACAATCTATAACTGGCTATTTTTATCTAAAATAAGGCACTACTTTGTTAAAGTTAGGACTAATTAGGACTAAATAGAATGACTATTTAAGCAAATTTTTCCTCGTATTGACTCATTTTATTATAAAAATTTCCTAACTTTAGTTTATGAATACAGGTTCTAAGTTTATCAAGATTTTGTATACCAAGATTTTGCTTACCCAGACAAGCTTCAAGGAATTTTCATGCGTACCCTAAACAGCACCGATGACAGTTTTAATCAACAACTAGAAGACCTATTAGCGTTTGAAACTGTGAATGATAAACAGCTGCTAAGCACGGTAGATGATATTATCAGTCAAGTTCGTAGCATGGGAGATGATGCCGTATTGGCGCTTACTCAAAAGTTTGATGCGCATCCAGCCACCAGTATGGACGAGCTGATGTTAACCGCTGATGAATTCAAGCAGGCTTATAATGGTCTCGATATTACGGTAAAGTCCGCGCTGAAAACGGCTGCCGAACGTATCAAAGACTTCCATCAACGTCAAGTTCAAGAGACGTGGGAATATACTGATGCGCTTGGCAATCGCTTGGGACAGAAGGTGACGGCTCTTGATAGAGTAGGTATCTATGTACCGGGTGGTTTAGCGTCCTACCCGTCATCGGTATTGATGAATGCTATTCCCGCAAAAGTCGCTGGTGTTAGAGAGGTCATTATGGTCGTACCTGCACCCAAAGGTGAGCTGAATCCCTTGGTGTTGGCAGCGGCTTATCTGTCTGGGGTTGATAAAGTATTTACGATTGGCGGTGCTCAAGCCGTCGCCGCATTGGCTTATGGTACCCAGAGTATCCCACAAGTCGACAAAGTGACTGGCCCTGGTAATAAATATGTTGCCGCTGCCAAACGTGCTGTATACGGGCAAGTCGGTATCGATATGATCGCTGGGCCCTCCGAAGTGTTGGTGTACGCAGAAGGCGAAACGGGGGACAATGCCGATTGGTTAGCGATGGACTTATTGTCGCAAGCCGAGCATGACAGGGTAGCTCAAGCTATTTTTGTAACCACAAGTAACGAGCAGCTACATGACGTCGCTAGAGCTATCGAGCTTGCTCTTGCTAAACTCCCAAAAGCGGATATTGCACGTGAGGCTCTCGAAAACCGTGGAGCACTGATTTTAGTCAAAGATCGCGCTGAAGGTCTTGAGGTTATTAATCGCATTGCGCCTGAGCATTTAGAGTTATCGCTTGATAATCCAGATGCACTGATTAAAGATATTCGCCATGCTGGTGCTATTTTCATGGGACGCCATACGCCCGAGGCTATTGGTGACTATTGTGCTGGGCCTAACCATGTATTGCCAACTTCAGGTACAGCACGTTTCTCATCTCCATTGGGCGTTTATGACTTCCAGAAGAAATCATCGCTAATCTATTGCTCGCCAGAGGGCGCAAAAACACTTGCGAAAGTAGCGGATACGTTAGCGATGCAAGAAAATCTAGAGGCTCATGCGCGATCGGCACGTTATCGCAGCATGGATTGAAAGCGTATGGGTTGAAAGCGTATAGGTTAGAAATTGTGTCGATCGAAATTAGGCTTATCAATCATATTTTACTCATTTTAGCATTGTCATTAATAAGTTAGTCTTATAAAAGTGATAGGGTAAGTCATACGTACATACATAACTAACGTAGCGCATAGTTAAGTTAGGAAAAGCTATTAATGCTCCTACGTCTTATTTTGAAAGCTTTGAGTTCAGTAACTCAGAAAAGAGTACTGGAATCAAGAGTTGTTAAAATAGGAATGGTATGAGTATAAGCAGGTATTTGAATAACACGCAAAAATTCACGACATTCACTGTCGTTTTGAGTATATTTTAGCCGTTATTTAACTTAATAGCGCTATTCGATCTTTGTCAGCATGTTAAAATAATCAAGTAGTAGAATTAGGCTTCGGCAGTTAATAGCAAGAAAAAATAAAAAGACAAACCGTACGGAAGCCAATGCATATTTGTAATCATGATATAGCGTTACTCTTAGATGTCGCTATATGATGATTTTAATAAAAAAAAGATGATAAATACTATGGAACAAAAACCTGATACTCGATTATGGTCAAACAAAGCGCGGAACTTAACGCCTTATGTGCCAGGAGAGCAGCCTGTACATGATAATTTATGCAAGCTAAACACCAATGAAAATCCATTTCCGCCCTCACCTAAAGTAGCGGAAGCGATTACTGCCGTGTTAACCAATCAAGCAGAACAGCTACGTTTATATCCAGAACCAGAGTCAAATAAATTGAGGCAGGCTTTAGCAACAACCTATGATTTGAATATAGATCAAGTATTTGTGGGCAATGGTTCGGATGAAGTATTGGCTTTGGTATTTGCCTGCTTCTTCTTAAAGGAGCGTCCTTTACTGGCACCTGATATTAGCTATAGCTTCTATCCTGTGTATGCAGAAACGTTTGGGGTGAATTTGATTAAAATTCCGCTGCGTGCTGATTTCTCTATTGAGCCTAATGATTACCGTCAGCCTTGCTCCGGTATTATTATTGCTAATCCGAATGCACCAACTGGTCTACTTTCGCCATTAGATGCTATTAGCAAGCTGGCAGATGAGCATCCTAATGCGGTCATCGTCATTGATGAGGCCTATATTGACTTTGCTAATAGCGATGAGGAGACGGTATCGGCAATCAGTCTTATCAATGAGTATGACAACATTGTGGTAACACAGACTTTTTCAAAGTCACGTTCACTAGCTGGATTACGTGTGGGTATGGCCTTTGCTAACCCCTCATTGATTACAGCATTAACCCGTATGAAAAATAGTTTTAATAGCTATCCGCTAGACCGTCTAGCGCAGGCAGGAGCATTAGCAAGTGTTCTTGATACAGACTATTTTAATAACACGCGCCGTAAAGTGATTGCCCTGCGAGAACAATTGAATGCTGATTTAGCTGATCTCGAATTCGATGTATTGCCCTCACAAGCTAACTTTGTGTTTGCACGTCCAAAACAAGGTGCGGCAGCGGAAGTGGCGCAGAAACTCCGCGAACAAGGGGTTATTGTTCGCTATTTTAATCAGCCCAGAATCAATGAGTATTTGCGCATAACCGTAGGTACTGCTGAGCAAAATAAACGCTTGATTGATGCTTTAAAGCAGATAGTTGAGACGACAAGCGAATAGGTTTTTTGTTATATTGGCGTTTGCGAGCTTAGGCTAGGTTACTTAAGCTAACTTAAGTCGGCTAAATAGTGATATTGACAACATTGAGATGGGTCAGTTTTTGGTTAAAAAGTGTGATTTTTGGTTAAGCACTAAATGTATTCTGTGTTAAGCACTAAATATAAAAGACGGATTTAATAATCCCGTCTTTTGTCTGTCGATTTTTTATTCATTTCTAACGATGCTGTTGACATGGTTATGCATTCTGCCAATAGCACTAATTGTTAGGATCTGTTTTAGGGTCTAACGTGTTAGAGTTTCCCGTTTCGGGATTTAAAATACGGATTAAGTTGCTGACTTTGTCATGAGATTCTTGATACTCAGCAGCGCACTCAGACCCGACAGTAATACCGCCTCCTGCCCAGAGTGCAACTTGGCCTACCTCATCAGCCTGTAACGTTCGAATCAGCACATTCCACTGTCCAGTGCCATCAAAGTTAAGATATCCCATGGTACCGCAGTAGGCACCGCGAGGGTCTGACTCTAATTCATTTATAATTTCGACTGCTCGCTTTTTAGGCGTGCCAGTAATAGAACCGGCTGGTAAACTGTCAAATAGGACGGTTAGAGGATGGTACTCTTGTTTGATCGTAGCCGTGATGGAGCTGACCATATGGTGTACATTACTAAAACTTTCAATAGCAAATAGTTTAGGCACTTTTACGCTACCCGTCTTAGCATATTTGCCTAAGTCATTTCTTAATAAGTCGACAATCATAACGTTTTCAGCTTTATCTTTTTCACTATTCGCCAGTTGCCGTTTCAGTTGCTCATCTTGTTCTGCACTGTATCCTCGAGGTACGGTTCCTTTAATAGGTTTGGTTAATATGAATTGTTGACCTTCTGGCCCTTTATTAAACTGCACAAACAATTCAGGTGAACAGCTTAATAATTCAAAGTCTCTCAAGTTTGAGTGGCTATCCACATGTGGGTTAGTGCCGTTTATCCTTTGGTATAAGCGATCGACGCTTAAATATCCTGCATAGGGGGCTTGGGTGTTTGTATGTAAACGGGGTAGATAGTTAACTAAGCGTGCAGATACTGATGTGTGCTGCTCAGTTTTGACCTGTCCAAGCTGTCCCTGCCATTTTTGGGTTAGATTAATCTGATAACTGTCGCCTTGATACAGATATTTTTGAGCTTGCTTAAAAGCTGACTTATATTGTTGGTAATGCCAACGGTTCGTTAAAGTTAATGCCGGAGCAGACATTAAAGAGACTTGTAAGTCACTGGTTGAGGCACTATGAGCGGTATCTGAGTGGCTGCCTTTGCTAGTCTGACTGTCGATGATGTTTAAAAAATTTAGCACGGTATCAATAGCGTCTTGTTCAGTATTTTCATCAATGAAAAGTTGCCAGCTGCCTTTTGCATTAGGCATCAAGTAAATATCGTAATGTGCCATAAAAGCACAAGGTTGTTCTGCTATGCTAATATTAGAGTCTGGGCTTAGGTTTTTCGCAGTGATGTCATAACCAATGAATCCCATTAGCCCGTTTCTATAGGTGTTATCAGGCTTTACTATAGATTTTTGGCTGTCATTATGCTGAGTAGAATAAGCAATGAGTGCGTTTATCCAGTCATCAAAAATGACAGTGTTTGTAAGGCAGGTTGGCGTTTGCTGGGTAAAGTTGCGAGTTGACTTTATAATACGCACATAATTTTGACCACGGCAATTTTGGACCCGCTTTGGTTGTCTGCTACTGTCTATAGCTTGGTTATCAGTGTGTTTATTATTGTTATAATGCCTATCATTGGTAGTGATAGGTAGTGCTGTCCATGCCGTTTTGGGTAATAACCCAATAACAGGTTTGCCATTATTGTTTAGCCAGCATATGTGCCAAAAAAGATCTGACTTGAGCTGTTGTGATGTATTAACCAGCATCGGCACCAGCTTATGTGCTGGCAGATGATTAAAAATGTATGTTTTACCATGCGTGTTAGAGGTCACTTTAGAAATCGCTTTAGCATTACAATTAGGTTGATGTGTGGCTTTATTTATTAGTTGTTATTTGATAGGCTCTTAATTTAATAAGCATTTAATTTATGAATCTCCATTGAGCGTTATTATAGCCTTACCCCAAGTAATTAACACTAAAATTAATCTACATTAAAATAGTGATAACACTGTTTAAACTGAATTTAGCAACCTGATAACATATGCTAAGACTAACTATAAATAGCGTATTAACTTTATACGAGTAGAATTTATAAAGATCGAAACAGTCGTTCATTTAAACTTAGGAACAATAGCTTATGAGTAATGAATCAGATAATGCCAAACCGAGTAAGCCCCTTATCAATGGCATCGGTACAGTGGGTCACATGGCACGTAACAACCTAGAGCGTATTGGCTCAGTATTGGATGGCATCAATGCAAAATCTAATAAAGCCAGTAAATTTACAGCGGTTGATTTATCAGGTTATAAAAAAGGAGGTGCTGACAACATCTTTAGCCAGCAAACCTTAAGAGCGTCACAGCAATTGTTAGGCAATCGTTTTGCAACTTACGGCAAATATGCCAAAAAAGTTGTGCCTGACAGCGTCTTTCAAAAAATCACAGACGGTGCTTTTGCTCAATTAGCCAAATTGGCAGCTACTTGGAGCGAAATTGACTTGCCTAATGAGCACCGTTTTGATGGCATCCAAAGGCTTGATGATCAAGAGCGCAATGCACTAGCAAAAGATATTGCCAATCAAAACCGTGCCTTAGCCACTATGGGTGGGGTCACAGGATTGGCTGGTTTACCCGGTATGCTTGCCGATACCTTATGGTTATTGTTGGTTTCACTACGCACGGTATATCAGTTGGCCACCGTTTATGATAAGCCGTTAACGGGTAAGCAGGGTGTGAAAATGGCCTATGCAGTGTTGTCGCATGCCGACCTTAGTAAAATGCAAGAAAAACAAGCAATTTTAGCAGGGCTAGGCGTTGCAAAAGGGCTGTTAGATAATGCGGATAATCAAGGTTTGCGTAGTGAACTTAAAAATATAGGCGTACAAAATAGCAACGTCAATTATTATGCAGAGCAAGTCGAAAAAATTGCTGAACAGTTTAATATTGATATTGACGGGATGGACTTAAGCTGGTTGCTCAAAATAATGCCTGTGGCAGCGGTTGCTGTTGGTACTTATTACAATAACCACCTTATTGATGAAGTTATTGGCGTGGCTAATGCGACCTTTGGACCTGAGCCCATAACTGCAAAACAGGCGCTGACTGATGAGAGCAATAAAAGCCCTACGTCAAATGCTAAAGACGAAGATTTGGCTGGAGATCAGAAGGGCAAGGAAGAATCGGATGCGTCTGATTTTGACTCAAAAGACGCCAAAGATGCTCGAAGTGCTGAGGTTAAAAATAGCGACAGCAACAATGATAAGCAAAACGTAGATGAGTCAGGAGAGAAAAACAGTCCTGAACAAAGTCAAGATGACAAAGCGTCTAGCAAAGATACTCATGAATGATCCTCACAGATAAACTTAAACGGATGATGGGATGAATAAATAGTCGCTGGTTTATAGGCGTAAGTCGATATTAACTTGATATTTAAATACATATTTATGCAAATGGCTTGCACATAATGGCATAAGTCTGTAAAATTACCGCCTTAAACTTCCCGCTGAGGAAGGCTAAGAATGTAAACTGTTGGTATTTTGTGCTGGAATAAGCCAGTGACAGGATGGCTAACTGCCTAATACACTTAGTGCCTCAGTTACGTACAGCCAGACTGTATACCGGACATAGAGAGATTTTATCATGCGTAAAGATATCCACCCTGAGTATCAACAAGTATTATTTCACGACACAAATGCTGACGCTTATTTTTTAATCCGTTCAACGGCTAAAACCAAAGCGACTCGTGAATATGAAGGTAAAGAATACCCATATTATCCACTAGATATTTCTAGTGCCTCTCATCCTTTCTACACAGGTGAGCAGCGTAAAACTTCTAACGAAGGTCGTGTTGCGAGCTTCAACAAACGTTTTGGTGCGTTTGGTGGCCGTGGTAAGACGAAGAGTACTGACGCTGAATAGTTCCTCAGTCTCTATTTTCACTAGCTATTCTTAACACCCTATTTTAACCCCTAGTTTTTTTATAAAACCACTGCTTATAGCGGTGGTTTTTTTGGTTAAAATTTGGTATTGAATGAGATAAGCGACTTGCTAGCTTACAGGTTATATGCTCATGTATGAGCATGACCTGTAGTGAATCTGGAAATACCCCATTCTTAACACAACAACATCGTAGAATAATTAAGCAACCTGTCTATACTCAGCAGGTGTCATATCATTAAGTGAATCATGAGGTCTTTGGGTGTTATAAACCTTGATCCAATCTT